>CAZWME010000926.1:0-2382 GCA_964634515.1 uncultured Pirellulales bacterium
CGTAAACACGATATGTTATTGTACCTTCAGGAGTATTAACATCGGATAGTTGTGAATACAAAGGGTATCCAGTCTTCTTTTTCGTTGCAATGCTTTTATATTTATAATTATTTTGCAGCTTTGAGATAAACTGTTGCTGTTTCTCAGACATCTGGTTCCATTTTGATGTTGTCTGTATCGCTGAACCACCCCACGTTCCCAAGTCTCTATCATTAATCACATGAAAGTTGGCTACAAACTTTATCTCTGGAAAATCTTCGGCGATATCAATAGTTCTCGGGGCGACTTCAAACCACAATTGTCGTTTCGGCGTTTCGTTCTGTTGTCCGTATGCTGTTGAAAAAACGCAGGCGGCTGCCAATACCATTAGTAACTGACTCTTTCTTAGAGTAATCATTGTTTAACTGTCCTTTCTAAAAGGTTTTGTAAACGTAATTTTGCCTGCTCACTTTCATTCCTTCCCGGAAATGAATTGATGACATAAGTGTATCTTTTCTTGGCGTATTCCCGGCCGCCCGGCTGGGCGGCTAACATATCCGCCACTGCTAACATTTGCGCGGCCACGCCCGCACGCTGGATTTGTATTTCTATCTTATCTATCTCGGCAGCCATCGATTCCGGCCTGATTGGACGAATTTGCTCGCTGGGTCTATATAAAACCCGCCACATTACTCCTACGCCAACTACCAGCAGTATGCTGGCCGCAATGGTTGCTAATCGCCTAACCAACCATCTGTTCAAGATGGGCTTTTTGAATGAGTGCTTTTTTGGCCACTGAGCTTCATCGCTTTGCCAGATTACCTGCGTCACTTGCAGCGACCTGTGTAATGCGCTCAACATCGTCTGACAGTTCTCACATTGGGCTATATGTTTTGTTATCTGCTCGGCTTCGGTTGGCGATAATTCCCCATCTGCATAAGCCAGTAGTGTTTCATGAGAGATGTCCTGACAAATATGTTCTTTCATGGCTTTATTCCTTTTCGAAGCAAAGTCTCAGCTAGAATTATTCGTCCTTTGCAGAGCCGCTTGCGGACAGTTCCCGGCTTTAGTTCCAAAATCTCACCAATTTCATTCGAATTTAGCTCACAGAAATACTTCATTACCAATGGCACCCGGAGTGATTCATTCATTTCGGACAAGCACTGCCTCATCGCTTCTATCTCCTCGGAACTAATTGCCTGTTTATCCGGCCCTAAAGGGGCATTCTTTGTTTCGGTCCATTGCTTTAAAACCTCGGCGGCGGCTCGCTGATAACGCCCTCTCCGCCGAAATTCCAAAAGGCATCTGTTTATTGTCACCCGTATTAGCCATTGTCCGGCCTTTTCGGCGCTGCGGTGCTTCGGTGGCCGGCGTATCGCCTCAAGGTACACATCCTGCAATATATCTTCACCTTCTTCTGCTCGAAGTCCCATTCCGACAACAAGCCGCCGAAGCCGCTCAAGCTGTTTGATGAAGACTGAGTGCATACGCATATTTTTCATTGCTTTCAATAATATAGTGCGCAGTTCTGTATTAATGTTACCGATAAAATAAAAAAGTTCTGGTCACCTACATTGCTTTCTCTCAAAACACGACCGCAAACAAAGTAGAACTTAATCTATATACTAAAGGCATTAACTTGACCGCTGGTAACACATGATTTTAATCTAAAGATGCCCTTCTTTCAAATTACTCGTTGTAAAAGACCATCGGTCTTCACTGTCTAACCGGAATGCTCTTTTTTAGTCATGGTTCTTTACTATTACGATTTGCCTTTCAATACAGTCTTCCGGTATTACGCCTAATTCAAATAACTGATTCGAATTTGCTTTTTCAACTGGCATAACGAGAGGCATTCAATTATACTTACCTCCATTTGAAGGGAATGCTATGAAGTCCGATGAAAAAATATCTTCTGAGAAGGAAAGAGACGAGGCTTCTGTCGAGCAGTTGAGGCAGCTTACACGGAAGTTGTGCTCCAATGACATTACAACAGCCAGGCTCGCCGGTTACAATCTGTCGTGGATGCAGGAAGATGGCCTGGCGATTCTCACGGAGACATTACTTGGAAACTATTCAAGGACAACAAAGAAAGCGGCGGCCTACGGCCTGCGGAGTATGAAGGGCAGGATGAAGAAAATGGCATTGGAGGTTCTTGAGCAGGGACTGAGGCATCGTGATCGAACAACAAAAGCCGCATGTGTTAAGGCCCTTTCTCTTATGAAAGGGGGTACTCCTAAAAAAGATGGCTCTCAGTCAAAGTCTAAATCGTCCAGAGCCCAGATAAAAGAAATTCAGAAGAGACATAAGAGAAAAACGGAAGATAAGAGGTCTTCCAGCAGGTAAATATTATGGTTCATCCGAGAAATGGGTAGGTGGGGTTGCATAAAAAAGGACATGGCC
>CAZWME010000927.1:0-2382 GCA_964634515.1 uncultured Pirellulales bacterium
ATGCTATTAATAATACCTTCTATAGAAAAGGGAGTTATAGTGACAAATGATACAAGTTTATATACCCTGTTCCTAACATATAAGTATATCTAGGTGACACACCAGTGTCAACAGAAATTTCATGAAAATAAGGTTCTTCCGGGAAATAGTTAGGTGCAATCATCGTTTCGGACTAACGAGAAAAATCGTTTGGGGTCCCAGAGGGACAAATTCCCTCCCAGCAGCCCAAATTTGAGCCTCTACCCAAACGACTTTTCTCTCCAAGTCACCCCAGAGACCTGATCTGTCAAGTCCACCAACTCATTATTCGGAAGAACCGAAAATAGTATATTTTGGAAACAACAAATCAGCCCTAAAATCATCCTTTTTTCTCACCTTAATCGCAGCCAAGGGCGAGAAGATAATTTAAGATTTTTTGAGTTTCCATAATCAAGGAACAAATCCTATGTCGATAAGGGATTTTCTTTAAGATTGTGTAGCATTTTTAATACTACAACACCACTTATCCAAGATTTTGGCAACTTCCGATATGGTATATCATATTTTACAATCTCATTTCATTGCTATCTTTACTGGCCAGGCAAAATAGGGATATTTAACGGCTAAGACGGATATATGGCAAAAAAGCCGATAACCTGTTAAGTGCGGCATTAGTTAAGCCGATAATCTATTATGGCGTGAGGGATTACTTTACGGACAAGGTTGGATGTGGCCAATTTTTATACCCTCCACCACGCTGATGTATTACTCCGGTCTGGAAAGCGGCCGTATAAGGTCAATACTTTGTTGCGAGTGAGGATGATTAGATATGACAGGTCTAAAAATTAAAACCGGCAAAAAAGGCGCGGCTCTTCTTATTGTCTTGTTTATTGTTATGGTAATAACAATTTCGTCCATAGGCTTTTTGTCACGAAGCGATGTGGAATTAGCCTGCGGTCGGAATATGGCACTTAGGATTCAGATGGATTATTTAGCTGAATCGGGTTTGGAGCACGCCAGAGGACTTATTCTTAATCCACAGGATATTAGTTCAGAATATTGGACGGGAGCAACGGCCCAGCAATTGGTTGCGGGCAATGATTATTATGATGTTGCAGTTGTTCGCGATGATTCGGACCCTACAAATCGCTGTAATTATATTATAAACTGTAATTCTTACCGGCTGAGTAACAGCGAGAAGATTGGCCGCAGCAATATAAGAGCTGAGTTGCGGCTCGACCCATGTATAGCGTTCTGGTCGGGAAGTGGCACAACGATTTGCAGCGGCGTTACGATAAATGGGGATGTTTATTGTAACGGAACAATAATAAACAATGGAGCAATCGACGGCGATGTGTTTACTAATACTTTGATTGGTAATATATCCGGCAAACAAAAGGCGGTTGGAGATTTATCACTGGCCTGGCCTCGAGTTACAGTTGCAGATTTTACCTCGTATTATACCACGCAAACCATAAGCTCCGGCAGTCTCTCTGGTCAAGCCCTCGGCTCATACGATCCTGTTCGGGTATGCTATCGCAATGGCGATTTAACTTTGGCCGGCAATGTTCAAATCGAGGGTATGCTGGTGGTTAACGGTAATCTAACTGTACAAGGGAACGTACCAGGGATCAATACTATTACCGCTGCTAAAAACCTGCCTGCAATTCTGGTGACTGGAAATCTTATAATGGAAGGTCATAGTTTTTTGGAGGTTAATGGTCTTGCAGTTGTTGACGGCACAATGCAAATCAGTGCTGACGCTGCCAGTATTAGCATACTTGGTGGACTGTTCGTTAATGGCGGCATTGTTGAGACGACGGCAGACTCATCCGTCAACAACAACACAGGTACGCTGTATAACGGCCCGACCTGGCAGCCTTTAGGTGGGCAGACTGACGGTGCGCTCGAGTTTGACGGAATTGATGATTATGTAAATGTGATGGATGATGCAAGTTTAAGACCTGGAAATGGAAGTTGGACTATATCAGTCTGGGCAAAACCGCCTAATCAAAATCAAAGAGCATTTATTGTGTCCAAACGCCAGGACGAAAGCCCATTTGAGCAATTTAGCCTTGGAATAGCTGGTTCTGATTCTCATGGATCTCTGAGTGGCAAAAAAGTCGTTTTTTGTTACATTGAAAGTGCGAACGTTTGTGAAAGGAGTGGTTATACCACTAACGATATTGCGAATGGGGATTGGCATCATATTGCGGCTGTAGCAGATAAAGACGCTGACGGCGGCACCGGCACAATAAAAATATATGTTGATGGTTTTGAAGAAGCGGTAACAATTGACTACCAATTTGGTTCATGGCCGATTATTGATAATGTGGATGATTTGCAGATAGGTTGCATCAAAGGCTTATATTATTTTAATGGCCTTATTGATGATGTCCGTAT
>CAZWME010000928.1:0-2380 GCA_964634515.1 uncultured Pirellulales bacterium
GCTTTTAGCAGCGAAGGGGCCATCGGTTTAAAAGGCGTCTTTATCCTGCTGGGCCTCGGTACCAGCATTACTATCGGCCAGCTCTTAATGACGCAAGGCTTTAAGTATGTGCCGGTAAAGACCGGCTCATTGCTGATGATGTTAGAGACGGTAATGTGCTATATATCCGGCTTGGTAATATTTAGCGAACCGTTGACCTGGCCAAGCCTGTTGGGTTCAGTGTTGGTTATTGGTGCTTGTGCGTCGGTCCTGCTGAGGAGGAAACTTGACCACTAAAGGCCAAACTGATATTCTTTGCCAATACCTGATAATAGAAAGGAAGATGAAATGATAAAAGTTGCGATAATCGGGGCAAGCGGATATACCGGCTCCGAGTCGATACAGATTCTCCTGCGGCACGAGCAGGCCGAGCTTACTTATCTGACTGCGCTGCCCGAGGAATGCGGAGCGGTCGAGGATGTTTTCCCGCAATTTAAAGGGCGCTGCCCATTGCAGATCGAGCCGCTGGACCTCGACAAACTATCGGAGCTGGCTGATGTTGTCCTTTGCTGTCTGCCTCATAAGGTCTCGATGGGATTCGTACCGAAGCTCCTGGATGCCGGAGTAAAGGTGATTGATTTCAGTGCGGACTATCGGCTCAAAGATGTTGAAGTTTATGAAAAGTACTATGTTAAGCATACCGATACTGAGAATTTAAAGCACGCTGTGTTTGGTCTTCCTGAACTTTTCCGCGAGCGGATAAAAGGCGCCAGTCTCGTTGCCAATCCCGGCTGCTATCCGACGGGAGCTTCTCTGGCTATAGCACCGCTGCTAAAAAAAGACCTGATAGAAACAGAAAATATCATCGTCAACTCGGTGACAGGAGCATCAGGCGCGGGGATGAAGCCTTCGAGTAAATTTCATTTTCCGAATATGAATGAGAATCTTTTTCCCTACGGAATCGGCACACACCGCCATATGCCCGAGATTGAACAAATCACAAGTGATGTCGCAGGAAAGAAAGTTACCGTGCTGTTTCAGCCGCACGTGGGGTCTTTTGACAGAGGAATTCTCTCGACGGTTTATTGTCAGCCGAAGACAAAGCTCAGCGGCCAAGACCTGTCAAAGCTGTATAATGATTTCTACAAGAATGAACCATTTGTACAGGTAAGTACGGATGCCCCCGCTGTTAAAGACGTCGCAGGAACAAACTACTGCCATATTTTTGCAGCCTGTGTGAAAGGCAAAATCGTTTGCTTTTCCGCTATTGACAATCTTGTAAAAGGTGCATCCGGCCAGGCGATTCAGAATATGAATATTATCTTCGACCTCGAAGAAACACTGGGTCTTAAATAGGAGTAAAATGACGAGTCGAGTGCTTAAAATTGCAACTTGTCAGTTTGCCGTTGGTGATTCGGTAAAGCGAAACGCAAAGAGAATCTGTGATTTTTTACGCAAGGCGAAAAAGGCCAGGGCCGATATCGTTCATTTCTCAGAGTGTGCTCTGAGCGGTTATGTCGGTACCGACTTTCCAAACTTTGCCGGATATGACTGGGACTTGCTCAAGGAAGAAACGCAAAAGATTATGGCCCTTGCGGCCAAGCTTAAGCTTTGGATTGTTCTTGGAAGTACTCATAGATTGACCGAGCCGAACAAGCCGCACAACAGCCTGTATCTTATTAATTCTGAAGGAAAAATTGTTGACCGCTATGACAAAAGATTCTGCACTACGGGCGATTTACGTCGGATGACGCCGGGCAGCAGGTTTGTGAACTTTACCATCAAGGGGGTTAAATGCTCACTGCTTATATGCTTTGATTTGCGATTTCCCGAGCTATATCGCCCGCTCTACAAGGCAGGTGTAAAGTGCATTTTCCAGTCGTTTTATAACGCCCGCCAACAGGGCCCGAGCGTACATACGCACATTATGCGGCAGACGATGCAATGCCGGGCGGCAACGAATTATTTCTGGATAAGCTGTGCAAATTCGAGCGGTTATTATTCCCCGTATCCATCTTGTTTTATCCGGCCGGACGGCAAAATAGTACAACAGCTAAGGATGAATCGACCCGATATAATGGTTAATTCGGTTGATTTGAACAGGAAATTCTACGACCCGATGGCCGATTTCAGGGATATGGTTATTGCCGGAGCCCTCGACAACGGCAAAAAACCTGTCTCAGACCGGCGATCAAAAGACACTACAAGCCTGTAAATCTCAGCCGCTGAAAGTTTGGTTGCAGCCGGCGAATATCGTTTGAAAAAATAGATTTTGAGATAAGCATAAGTTTTTTGGGGGAGGTGATGGCACGCATTTGGTTTAGGCATATTTTCTGATAAGCGGTATTCTGTTTTTCTCAGAATGTGGTAATGAACGAATTATTGGCGAACATCTCGGAAC
>CAZWME010000929.1:0-2379 GCA_964634515.1 uncultured Pirellulales bacterium
AAATGAGACTGAGCAGGAGAAAGTAAACTTTCGATTTGTCCTGGCGTTAATTTTAATGCGAAAAAGACTACTGAAATATAATGCGACCAGAGACGAAGATGACAAAGAAATCTGGCGTTTGAGAATAGTTGGCGATAAGTCTGCCGATAACCGGGTCGAGGTGATAAATCCTCATCTCGATGAAGAGCAAGTCAGTCAGTTATCATCACAAATAGGTCAAATATTACACACGGATGTATAGAGAATGAATGATCAAAATTACAATTTTCGTTTATGGTTTTATTTTGCTGCAAGCATACTGATTTTTGCCGGCTGTGCGCCTGAGATACTGGAGCCGATAGAAATCGTGCCGGGCAAAGAATCTGCAGCCGAAGCATTATCTGTTTTGAAAGCACGTTCACAAAATGCAGTCTCGCTGTTGGCAAGAGGCCGGTGTGTTTTCGAGTATTATGACCCGGAAAATAAGAAGCTCAAAAAAGAGAAACTTGACGTTAACGTTTTAATGCAGCCGCCTGTTGAAATTTACCTGCAGGGAGATGCAACCCTTGTTCCCAGGGCAATAATTCTCGGCTCGAATGAGCGTGAGTTCTGGCTGTTGATGAGGCCAAAGGAAATCAGCACATACTGGTGGGGGACGTGGTCCGAGCAGGAATCCGGCGAAGGGCTTATGATAAATCCCAGAACTTTATTCGAAGCTCTTGGATTTTTGGAAACAGGATCGCAGGAGAACTGGTCTTTGACGAATGAAGGCAATTTTGATGTGCTGACAAAACAAAGCAGGGGGGTGGTAATTAAGAAAATGCATATCTACAAGCTTGATTATTTGATTGGCAAAATCGAATATTATGATTCGAAGGGCCGGGCTTTGGCTTTAGCAGAGCTGAAGGATTACAAAGAGATTTCCGATGGATTTTTTGTTCCTGCTTCGATAAAGATTGTCGCATATAACCAGGACAACGAAGCAGAGCCGCTTGGAATTACACTTAACCTTAAGACTATAAAACCCAAGGAATTCAATGAAAGGCAGCAGACAGTTTTTGAACGCCCACAATCGTGGCGAGGTTTTAAGCACATTTTGAGAAGTGAAGGGGGAAAGTGGATTGAAGAAAGACAATAAACAAGAAGATGGAATTTGTGTATGGCCCGGGTGAGCTTAAGAGAGAGAATTTCGCTCGTTCTTGCGACGAAAGCCGTTTTGAAACCGCTTCTGGGCAAAACATTTTTTCAGGCAGAAATCAAAAATTTTGCGATATGATCAATAGTTTTTTGGGTAGCGCCCTGGTTTTTTCTTATTACCTCTTGGCCGTTATTGGCGACTGACTGAGCGAAATCAGAATCAATGAGGCATTTTTGCATTGTTTGCAGCAATTCCTGTTGGTCTTTAACCATAATAGCACCTGAGTCGGCTAAAAGGGCGTCAACGGTTTGTTTGAAATTAAAGGCGTATGGGCCCAATACAGTGCATTTACGGAGAGCCGCGGCTTCGACCATGTCAGAACCGCCCATTGGTACGAGAGACCGGCCAACGAAGATTATTGTCGCAAGTGAGTAAAACTTCCGTAAGTCGCCCATCGTATCACCGAGGATTACCGCCTGGTTATCGGTTGGCGGTGGGCCGGTGTTGTTTTTAATCCGGCTGTAGCGGATTAAAGGGAAACCCATGCGTTCTATTAGCTGCGCAACTTCATCGAATCTTTCAGGCTTTCGCGGCACAATCACTAAACGCAGGTCAGCGAACATGTTGTCCTGTTTAAGGTTTTGATAGACATCGAGTAATATTTTTTCTTCATCGTTTCCCGTGGCACCTGCAACCCATAATCTTTCGCTGCCAATATTGAGTTGTGCTGCAAGGGCATCGGCTCCTTCGACTTTATCGGTGAGTTGGGCGGTGTCATATTTTAGTGAGCCGGTTACAATTACTTTTTCATCCGGGCAGCCGAGTTCGTTGAATCGCCGGGCATATTGTTCGGTTTGGGCAAGAGTGAGACTGATTTTTGCAAACATTTTCTTAACGAGCGGTTTTATTTTTTGATATCTTGGAAAACTTTTATCACTCATTCGGCCATTAACAACAATGACGGGAATATTTGATTGTTGTGCGATTTGAACAAAATTAGGCCAAACTTCCAGTTCCATAAGCAGGCAAATAGCCGGTCGAATATTGCTGAATGCTCGTCGCATTATCCATGAAAAATCAAAGGGGAAATAGAATACCTGGTGATTCTTACTGAAAAGGTTTGTTGCACGGGCAAAGCCTGTATCGGTGGTGGTGCTGATTACGATTTCGAAATCACCGAATTTATTTTCAAGCTCTTTGATGATTGTCTTGGCGGCATTGACCTCGCCTACGCTTACGGCGTGGACCCAGATACATTTTTT
>CAZWME010000930.1:0-2377 GCA_964634515.1 uncultured Pirellulales bacterium
AAAAAGTCTACAATAAATATAGCCGCCCCTTATGTACCATTATCAGCTTTTACGGTAAGGGACCTAATGGTTTGTCGAATTCTGATACTGGAAAAAAATTATTAACAGAAAAAGCCTTAGATCTCTTTGGTATTTGTTTGGTTAATCAGTATTCCTGGTTGTACTTACCTTCTCTTGGAGGATGGAAACCAAGACTTTATGATAAGAATACAAACGAGGAAACCAAAAGGTTCTTTGCTGTGCTTCTTGATAATATCTTAACAATTTCTCAAGCGAGAATTGCCGCCAAAAGTACAGACCATTATGATCTTTACACCGCTTATATAAGAAATTGAATATTAGGGACAAGCCGTGCAGGCAAGTTGCACCGCTACCAAGCTAAGTTTCCACAGGTATTATATATCGATAGGATTTCGTGGTGCGAAAGATATGGATTTTATTATTCTTGATGCTCTTCATAATCGCAGATTGCAAGAAGGATTCGTCCGGAGATTCCTCAACAGCTACTAACATATCAAAAACAGAAACACGAATGCCAGTTCGCAAGACCGAGGGGGGGCTTGAGCTAATACGTGTTAGCGAGGACGGGAGGCGCTTTGTCGGTACAGAATCGGGTGAGAGGTTTTTTGCGTGGGGCTTTAACTATGATCACGATGATTCCGGCAGACTTCTCGAGGACTACTGGCACCAGGAGTGGCCGACAGTCACCGAAGATTTCAAAGAGATGAAGGTGCTCGGGGCCAATGTTGTAAGGATTCACCCTCAAGTTACGAAGTTTATGAAGACGGCGAAAGAGCCAAACGAGGCCGCTTTGAAACAGCTTGTTCGTCTGGTGAAACTGGCAGAGGAAACGGGGCTATACCTCGATATTACAGGACTGGGCTGTTATCACAAGGAGGATGTGCCCAAATGGTATGATGCAATGGATGAGGCCGGGCGATGGGAGGTTCAGGCCCTGTTCTGGGAGGCGATTGCGAAGAATTGCGCCGGCAGTGGCGCCGTTTTCTGTTACGACCTTATGAACGAGCCTATCCTGCCGGGCGATAAAGAGAAGGAGAGCGAGTGGTTGGCGGGCGAGTTCGGGGGCAAGTATTTTGTTCAGCGGATTAGTCTTGACCTCGCAGGGCGTACGAGAAAGCAAGTCGCCAGAATGTGGGTCGATAAGCTCAGTACGGCTATTCGAAAGCACGACAAGCATCATATGATAACGGTAGGGGTGATACCCTGGGCCCATACTTTTCCAAAGGCCAGGCCGCTTTTTTATTCAAAGGAGGTCGGTGAAAATCTTGACTTTGTAAGCGTTCACTTTTATCCCAAGAAAGGCGAAGTTCAAAAGGCACTGACTGCGCTGGCGGTTTATGATGTCGGTAAACCGCTGGTGACAGAGGAATTCTTTCCGCTGCAATGCGGCATGGATGAATTCGATGTTTTCGTCGATGAATCGCTTGACATTGTCGATGGTTATGTCGGCTTTTACTGGGGCAAAACCATCGAAGAGTATTCACAACCAAACACCGGTATAGCCGGAGCGATTATGAGAAACTGGCTGGAATACTTCCGCGCAAAAGGGCCGGAGATTCTCGATGTGCGCCGTTTACAAGGCAGGGAAAAGTAAAAGGTAAAAGAAACCCGCCAACGATCGGCCGGAAAAAACTTAGCTGGCGCGTCAAAAATGTCACTTTCTAATATTTTTTTGAAGTAAATTGTTTTTTTTCTTTACAAATTACGAATTCAAAGATATGATAGACTGGTTTTTTGTACTTCAACATGACATAGGATAGGAAAAATTAAGAAATGGACACGACTAAATATCGTGCTTTCTCTGCAATTCTGTTATGGTCTTTGACATTAACTGCCGGGGTGAAAGAGGCAGCATCCCCGGGATTATTTATAAAGACGGCCTTTTAAGGGACTTGAAAAAGCAAAGGCTCAAGCCGAGATGCTCAAAAACTATGAGGAAGTCAAAAACAATAAAGTAAAGGACACCGGAGCTGGAAAATAGAATAATGCAGCAAAAAGCTTCCCCATAAGCCTGGCACTGAAATTGAAAGGGTTACAAATTGGTAAAACGTTTATTTACTGTAGTGGTGTTAACTTTTGTCGTGTTCTTAAGCCGTGAGCAGACATTTTCCGCCGGGCAAGCGGAATCTTCAGCAACTCAGGCCGGTGGCCGGCAGATTTACGTTCCCAATGAGTTAATAGTAAAGACTCTGCCGGATATGCCAGCATCAGAATTCGCTTCCATTAACAAAGCCAACGGCGCAACTGTTATTGAAGAGAGTTCGATATCGGGACTATACAGATTAAAGATTAAAGGACCTGTTGAAAACGCCATTTTCTATCAATCAAACCCGGCAGTGGAGTTTGCCAAGCCCAA
>CAZWME010000931.1:0-2376 GCA_964634515.1 uncultured Pirellulales bacterium
TCTTTGCCGATACCATGTGGCGGGGCGGCGGACCCTGTTATCGTACTAGTGAGTCTGCAGCGCCGTCTCCTACTTTTAACCGCATCATCCCCCCACAATATGACGGCCAATGGATAAACTATAGCAATGAAATGATGCACTTTGCCATCAACCGGCACCAAACTGGTACGAACGTACTTTTTATGGATTGGACAGTTAGGAGTGTGGGACTCAAGGAACTGTGGACGTTGAAGTGGCATCGCAAGTATCCGGTTAACGGCCCCTGGACCGAGGCCGGCGGAGTTCAGCCCAGCGACTGGCCGGATTGGATGACAAATTTTAAGGAATATTAGCCCGAATATAGGGTCAGTTTTTTCGTACAATTAAACCAGAGATAAAGGTAATACTACTTCCATTTGCATTTGCGATCTGTCAGACGGTGCTCGCCGTGACAGTCGGTACAATATTTTTTATCACTGCCCTCTGCAAAGACTGGCTGGTGTTGTACTATGTCGATTTTGTCCTTGGTATGGCAACCCATACAGAATGGATTAATCTTTTCCCGAGGATACATTATTTCAGGTGCTGTGCCGTTTCCACCTGAGGCCCAGGATTCATCAGCGATGTGCTCGTCAGACTCACCGTGGCAATTTGCGCAGCCCATGTTCTGGCGTGCGTGAGTGACGGCGATTTCTTCCTGCATGTAGTTGACGTGGCAGACAAAGCAGCGGCTGTTATCGGCCATCGATTCGGATGACAAATCTTCCTCCGGCTCATCATCAAGTAACAATAGAGGCTCATCATCGAGCAGAAGAGGTGGTTCATCCTCTAATGCAACTTCTGTAGCTGTTACGGATTCTAAACCGGTTGTCGATTCAGGATTTGGTTGTTCTTTCTGAGTGGACTTTACTTGTTGACAACATGATCCGGCAACTACTATCGCCGCAAGAATGAGCATCGCGAAGTAATATTTCATACTTTCTTTCCTCGTATTAATTTAGACACCAAGATGGGTACTTTTGCATTGACACATAACGAACTGTAAATTGGACAAACTTTATCCTTTAGACATACTGCCAGTTCTTCAGCCATTGATAATTTTTCGGCAGTGCTGCCAGCGCCTCTTTGTTTACATTGTCCAGTTCGGCCTTTTCCTTTATGTCAAGCTGTCGGCGTTCCATAACGGACTTTACGACATTATCAACATAATGGATGCTGTTCATTCCCGGGATTGGGATTACAGTGTTGGTGTTTAGTATATATCGAATGGCCAGGCGAGCGCGTTGGTCCTTTAATTTCTGGTCGCCTCTGCTGAAGAGTGAGCCGGCGGCGAAAGGTTTGATACCGAAGGCGCCAATATCCTGCTTCTTAAGGGCTTCGAAGACACTGTCTTTCGGGGCTCTCTTGCTCATCGTGGTGAAGGGAAATAGGACCACTTCGAGATTAGGAAAGTACTCTATCATAAATTTGATCCATCTGCGGTCGTGAGTAGAAAAGCCGATGAAACGGGCCTTGCCTTGTTTTTTGGCTTTTTCAAGGGCGCCGACAAGCTCACAGGCCGTGTTGAAAGAGTGCCTTCCACCCGGTTCGTAACAGGTAATACGCCACAAATCGGTGTATTCTAGTTTTGCTTCTTTCAGCAATCCATCCAGCACTTCCATCAGCTTTTTGGTGGTGCGGTATTCTTTCTCGCGCACCTCTTTACCGCAATGTGATAACGCCATGTACATCTTTTCGCGGCGACCTTTGAGTGCCTTAGCATCCCTGATAACCTCGCCCCTGCTGCACGAGTCGACGTAGTTTATGCCTGCGTCGATGCAGCGGCTGACGATTTCATTGCGTTCGGTCTGGTTGCTTCTTGAGTGCCCGCCGAGGCAGACGGCTGAGACCATAAGATTGGTCTTGCCCAGCCGGCGATATTCCATATTCGGATTGTAGTTTATGATTTTAGATGTGTTAACAGCTTTAGCATTTTTGCCGGCGGCTCCGAGCCCAACAGCTACACCCGCTGCGGCTATTGCACTGTTTTGTATAAAACGGCGTCGAGTAACTTTCATATTGTCCATCATTTATCTCCTTTCACGTCTTAGAGATTGTCATTTTGATTTGGGTAACGGCTTATTACTCTGTAATTTAAAGAGGGCGTTTATTTCGTCCTCTGAAAGAGCACGGTTGTAGAGACGGACATCATCGATGGAACCTTTGAATCCGTCACCTATGGTGACATCCAGCTCGTTTCCGGTGTCGATAGGCCAGAGGTCCAAAAGACCGATGTCATGGATTTCGGCAGGTTCCCCATCCAAGTAAAGTTTAACATCGTCATGGAGGTTCGGTAGTTCCGCCTCCTCCACTACTGCTGCTAAATGATGCCATCGGTCGTCGTTGGTTTCTTCGTTG
>CAZWME010000932.1:0-2372 GCA_964634515.1 uncultured Pirellulales bacterium
GTAGAGGAATAATTATGCGGTGTACTTGACAAACGACACGCTTTCAGAGATGACATTGGGAAATGAGGGGTTACGGTCCCTTTTGGAATTTGCGGGGTTTAAAAGTAGTAAAAGCCTGAAAAAACTTCAAAAATCCCTTCTATTTATTGACGATAAACTTCGAGACACTACAATGATTGTTGGCCATCTTAAAAAACAAAGCCTGAGAGATAAGCTTTAGTTGATTTGGGAAGAAGGATGAACGGAATTAGATTTAAGAAACCTGTCGTATTTGCAGTTTTAGTTCTTTTAATTCTGCCTTTTTTTGCAGGCTGTAATTCTCCGAAAGACAACTTAGCCGCTTTTAACGGGCATTTTTTATGTTCAGACTATGAGAAATCAGCCCAGTTCGCCGAGAAAAAGATAAGCAAAAAGAAGAACCCGAAGGGCGAAGATTTGCTCTGGGCGCTACAGCTTGGGACGGTTCAAAGGATTCAACGGGATTATGCCAAAAGCACCGAGTCCTTCGATAAAGCTGAAGATATGCTGAAATACTACGATGAGCAGTCCACCCTTGGAGATGGTATCGGCTCTACCATAGTAAACGAGAATGTAATCCCTTACAGAGGTGAAGAGTATGACGGCATAATGGTCAATGTTTACAAGGCCCTGAACTTTATGGCTGAAAAGAATTTTGATTTGGCCAGAGTGGAATTTAATCGTGCCCTTGACAGGCAAAGACGTGCAAAAGAGAAATTCAATGAAGAAATAAACAAACTCAGTGCAGAGCTGGAAAAGGAGGACCAGGAAAGCGAATTTACGAAATCTAATGTTGAAAACACAGAAACGGCCGAGCTGTTGGCCCAAAAATATCCCAATCTCCACAATTTCGAGGCTTATCCTGATTTCGTTAATCCTTTCGCGACTTACCTGGCGGGCATATTCTTTAATCTTGTTTCCGACCACTCCAAGGCCGTGGATTTGCTCAAAGAATCCTATGGTATGGTCGGAGATAACGCCTATATTGCCGAGGACCTCAGCGTTACCGAGAATATACTCGATGGAAAAGGCCGCCTGGAAAATACGATATGGTTGATATTTGAAAATGGTCTGGGGCCTGTAAAACAAGAAATCAGGATTGATATTCCATTATTCGTTGCGACAGATGATGTTAAATATGTCGGAATTGCTCTGCCTGAATTGTATTTCCGAAACAAGGCACACCAGTATCTGATTGCAGAGGTTGACGGCAATGATTATGAAACTTCTCTGGTTTCTGATATGGACAGGGTTATCCAGACGGAATTCGGTAAAGATTATGCGGGAATTCTGACAAGGGCCATTATATCAGCTACTGCAAAAGCCATTGCACAGTATGCTGTTGAAAAACAAGATTCCTCTAAATCTGCGATTGCTTCGATATTAGTGGCGGCGTACAGTTATGCGACAACTGCCGCGGATGTCAGGATATGGACCTCTTTGCCGAAAGAGTTTCAGGTTGCCAGGTTTACAAAGCCGAAAAATGGAAAATTAAAAGTTAAACGACCCGGTTCGATTCCTGTTGAAATTAATATTTCTGATTGTAATAATGCGATAGTATATGTTAGAATCACTACCGGTCAGGCAGAGCCGATATTTGAGGTTATGACTTTTTGAATCAATGTTTTTTGGAGAAAAGAAAATGAAAACAATCACAAATATACTGCTTGCAGTTCTCGTGTTCACATTTGCAGCCTGTGATCAGCAGCCCGCACAAATTCATATCAGAGAAGGAATAAGAAGCGACGATCTCGGTAACAATATCGTAACCCGTCCGGTAGTCTATGCTTTCAGCGCACTGATAGGAGAAGGTATAGAAATCGACGAAGCCATTTTGGGCAGAAACAAGACCGGATTTCTTGAGCTTAACATCAACGGGCACAACCGCTCATACAATACCAAACGTTTCAGGTATAAAATCGAATGGCTCGATGCAAACGGTTTGATGGTTCAAACCAAAACAAGTACATGGCTGCCGCACTCAGCAACAGGCAAATCCTCCTTTAGCATTAAGGCCGTCGCGCCGAGAGTCGAAGCTGTACAATTCAGAATGGACACTAAAAAGTGGGAGTAAATTATGAAGACAAAAACATCAATAATTATCACATTAATTGGCCTTTTAATCGCAGGGTGCGAACAGAAAACCGTAAACATTGACGTTATAAACGACGAAGGTAAGGCCGTTATGGGCCTGGATTACCGGGATTTTAATCAGGCCGCCAGCGAAATGGTTCAATCGATGATTAGTTCCGGCGCCCTTAAAAAGCCGGGCGGCGGCAGATATGTTGTCACGACTGCCAGAATCACCAACGATACCATGCAGCGAATCGATACCGACCAGTTGATGGCAAAGA
>CAZWME010000933.1:0-2360 GCA_964634515.1 uncultured Pirellulales bacterium
AATATGTGAATATGCCGACATTGACGCAAAACATGCCACCGCACAGGCTGATATGAATATTGTTCTGGCTGCCAACTCTGCAAAGCGTGATACTGCACAGGTTTATCTTGATGCGGTAAAGGCAAGGTTCAACGCGAGAATACAGCAGGTTAAGTCCGAACGTATAGTTGAGAGCGCCGGCGAGCATAATGCTATGGCCTTAAAGCGAACCGATTTAGCAACCGCAATGGCAAAAGCAATGGCCGCCCGCGAAGAATCCAAACGTAAACTGACGGATCTGCAGAAAAGACAGGCAGAGCTTCAGACTGCTTCTATGGTAAACTGGTCGAGCAAACTTGCATTGATCAGATCCAGGTAGCTCTGTGACAGAATAAATAAGAATAGATGCAGGACGGTTGAAGATGAACCGTCCTGCTTTTTTTGTGTCCTTATTTAAACTGCCGGCTATGGCGACCTCTTTATCAAACAGCCGTCAAGCCGGCCCACTTTGCTTTCTCTAAGCGAATTAATTCAGTTCGGTCAGATAGATATTGCGAAACCGATATTGCCCGCCCCCGGGCACCTCGGCCTGAAGAGCGATAAATCCCTTTGCGGGTTCACCGAGACCTTCCGCTTTCCAGGCGGGGCTGCCGTTCATCTCCAGCGAGGCTTTTGTACCTTGTACTGTGAGCTTGAATTGATTCCATTGCCCTGCTTTTATTAATCCCTCACTTCGGGCTTCTTCCAGGGCGCCAACATTGCCCTCCATACCTTGTCTCAGATTGACCTGATAGCGCTCCGGCCAGGGCTGGTTCTCCGGTACGGAATTGTAGCGAAAATAGACTCCGCTATCCCACCTGTCGTCCCTAAGAGCTTTCCATTCGAACTCTAAAATGAAATTGCCGTATTGCTTCTGGGTTTGTACCAATCCATTTCCTTCTTTAAGCAGAATATCTCCGTTATCGACTGTCGCCTCGCAATTAAGGACCGTCCAACCGTCCAGAGTTTTTCCGTCAAATAACGTCACGCGTTTACCTTCGGCTGATTCAGAGGCTCGCTCGTCCTCGAAATCTGAGCAAGACGTTAAGACCGCTGCCGCAACCACAAGCACTAAAAAGTAAAATGTGTTCGATGTTTTCATAAGTTCTCCAATAGCGTGACCTTGTTTATATTTGCAGTTGATATGCTCTATATCTTGCCGACAACCAGGCAGGAATTATGGCCGCCAAAGCCGAATGAGTTGCTCATCGCAATATTGACCTGGGTTTGACGAGCTTCCAGAGGCACAAAGTCCATCCGGACATCACACCGCTCATCTATATTTCGAAGATTAATGGTGGGCGGGACAGTTGACTCATTAATGGCTTTTACACACACAATCAACTCAACGGCTCCGCTGGCACCAAGTAAATGCCCGAGGCAGCTTTTTGTCGAGCTGACAGGGATTTTATATGCCTGCTCACCGAAAACAAACCTGATAGCCGCACTTTCAGCGATGTCATTCAGCAAGGTTGCCGTTCCGTGGGCGTTGATATAACTTATTTTTTCTGTATCGACACCTGCGTCAATCAATGCTGATTTCATCGCCGATGCCGCTCCATTACCGTCAGGCCGTGGAGCGGTAATATGATAACCATCATCATTGGCACTATAGCCGAGAAGCTCGGCATATATACTTGCGCCTCGCTTTTTGGCGTGGCGTTCTTCTTCCAGAACCAAAATCCCCGCACCCTCGGAAAGAATAAAACCGTCTCTGTCTCTGTCAAATGGTCTTGATGCGCCCTGTGGGTCATCATTCTGTAGGCTCAGTGAACGGGCGGCGCAAAACGAAGCCAATCCTACCGGCGTTAGTGCCGCTTCAGCACCGCCGGTTATCATAACGTCGCTTCGTCCGGCCACTATGTTGGAAAAAGCTTCTCCGATGGCGTTGTTGCCCGAAGCACAGGCGCTCGATACACAAAAATTAGGTCCGCGAAGACCATAAGTAATAGCAATGGTACCACCGGCGGCATTAGCCATAAGCCGGGGAACACAGAAAGGAGAAACCTTCTTTGGACCTTTTTTCAAAAGCCTTATGTGCTGTTCTTCAATTTCATGAAGACCACCTATACCGGTACCTACGATAACACCGGCACGAAAAACGTCTTCTTTGGAAAAATCAAGGCCGCTGTCACCAACTGCCTGTTTCGCCGCAGCAAGTGCAAACTGCGTAAAACGGTCCATTCGTTTGCTCTCGCGCTGATCAATGTATTTCGTTACGATGAAATTTCTTATTTCACCCCCGAATTTGACCGGGTATGCACCTGTATCGAACGATTCGATTGTAGAAATACCGCTTTCACCCTCGCACAACTTAGTGAAAAGTTTATCTGCGGACTCGG
>CAZWME010000934.1:0-2359 GCA_964634515.1 uncultured Pirellulales bacterium
ATTTGTTCTCTGGTTCCACTGTTTTGTTAACATATAGCGGCAGCGCAATAAACTTCTGATGTGGTCATCTCCCCATATATAAAGAATGACATACCTGGCACCATGGTCTGTTTTTTCCTCCCTAATCATTCGTCTGTACGCCTGGTAAACACCAAAGCCTCCCATCCCAAAATTTCTGATGGGCTCGCCAAGATGAGCCGCTAAATATTCCTGCCAGGTCTCACCGTCGTTTACCTGATTACATTGAGTAAAACTATTACCATAAGTGTTGATCCGGCATACCCTACCTTTGTACATAAACGAAGTTCGTGCTCCAGAAGATTGGATTGTTGAAATTGTAGAACTGCTATCCAAACCATCATGCGGCATGTAATTACCTAAGATATATCCCACGTCTGGATCAAACCGGGCCCATGATATGTCGTTTAAGAACACATCTATTTCTTTGCGTGACGGTACGCTTTCTCTTATATACTCTGCGAAAGACTTCTTCCGCCCCTCTGCACTTTGTCCAGGTGCAAGTGGACTTGCTACGATTAACAGCAATGCCGTCTTTAAGATGATGTTTAATTTTGCTCCCATAATCAATCCTCTATTTCCTATGCACACCATTTCAAAAAACTTTCCAAAATCACACAAAACTGCCAAAGTTCATAAGCAGGAATTTCCCGTTTACTATCAATTTCACTTCATTTCTCCAGGTTCATCGTTCCATAATACCAAACTTCCCTTAAAAACAAACTCCCCATCATTTTTTTTACCAGATACTTTCAGCAACCACAGACCGGCCTGTTTCTGTCCCTGAGGCTATGTTTTTCAGACTGCATATAAGCAATCAGTGCCTCGACTCTGTCTCCCGAATATTCTTGTGCTGTATTGTCCTGTTATTTCAACTCTCCAGAAAAATGTTAATATCCGCTTAACGTGACTTTATTATACCTGTTTCATAGTCGACAACTCAATGAAAAAGATTATCCATCGGAAAGGGTCTTCATGAACACTGCAATGGCTTCCCGATTTAACTAAACCTCACCACTTTCTCATCCGATATAGTTTGTTGGTGTTAATTTTACATGCTGAGTCCAAAAAAGTATTATACATAAAGGTAGCATCAAGAAGATGTATATATAGTGCCCCGGAGGCGAAATAAAGAGACATAAATAAAACGCCTTCTCTTTGGTTTTTCATAGGAGACAACAGAATGGCTGGAGAAACATGTATGTGCGCCGATGAAAGACATGCCGGCGAACGAAATGGAGTTCATGGAAAAGTTCATGGAACTTTATCCGGATTTGCTAACATGTGGCATGAGTGTACCGGCTGTGGCATGACATACTGTGACGAGTGCGGCAGGAATTGCCTCTCGGGAAAAGACGGCCTCACTGACCAGACGAGAATCTGTCCGAAGTGTGGTTCTCCAACAAAGCTGTTTTAGAATTAATGCCTAATCCAGCATTTCAAGAACTATCTTGGCTACCTCTTTGCGGGCTTTTTTCACAGCTAAGGGCTCAGCTAAGTGAATCAGCTCGCCGCTTATTTGACGCAGTTTGTCCTTGTCTTGCAAAAGCAACTCAATGCTTTCGACAATCGGCTCAACAGAAGTAAAATAAGGCATAAACTCCGGAACTAATTCCTTACCCGCCAGGATATTGACTAAAGACAGATATTTCATTTTTACCAGCCATCGACCTACCAATTGCCATAGAATCCTGCTCGATTGATACATTATCACCATCGGACAACCGGCCGCCGTTACCTCCAGCGTTGCACTGCCGCTTGTAACAATCGTAAAATCTACAGTGCCGGCGGTTTCGCTAACTGAACCAATATTGTATTCACACTCAAAACCGCCGATTTGCGTTTTTTTAAGCAACTGTTCTCGTTCGTTATCCACGGTTACCGCGATAAAGCTTGCTTGCGGGTATTTTTCCTTTAAGCGCAGAGCAATCTGCTGCATCGGGCCCCAGAGCGATTCGATCTCAGCGCTACGCGAACCCGGCATAAGGGCAAATCTGGCTTTTCCGGGCTCAAAATCCTCGTATCTTTTATAATGGGCTGAATCAATCTCCAATTTATCAAACAGTGGATTGCCCACAAAAACCACATCCATACCTCTTCGGCCAAACCACTCCTGCTCGAAAGGAAGTATGCAGCAGAGTTTATCACAGCATTTGCGAAGTTTATGAATTCGCCAGCTCGCCCAGGCCCAAAGCTGAGGAGCAACGTAAAAAAGCGTCTTTATACCGGCTCTTTTTGCGGCCTTTGCGATATGAAAGTTAAATGCGGGGGAATCGCACACGATAACCAAATCCACCTTATTGCTCTTGATAAAACCGGTTAACCGCTTTATCAATTGGTA
>CAZWME010000935.1:0-2358 GCA_964634515.1 uncultured Pirellulales bacterium
CCACATGTGGGAGGTATTGACCTTAATGGACTCAACGTTAACATTGGGAAGAATCCCAACCAAAACGATCAGAATTTTGAAGGCGCAATCGACGAAGTGATGATCTTTAATCGCGATCTTACGGCGTCACACGTGCAGGACTTGTTCTTAGGTAACACTTCTTTGTTTCTAAAAGCAGAAGAGCCTCAACCTGAGAATGGCGCCATTGTTGAGGATACATGGGTAAACCTTTCTTGGATGCCCGGAGAATCTGCGATCTCACATAATGTGTATTTGGGTGATAATTTTAACGATGTGGACAGTGGTGCCGAGGGAACTTTTGTTGGCAATCAGACCGGAACATTCCTTGTTGTGGGTTTTCCCGGATTTCCCTACCCGGACGGACTTGTTCCCGGAACAACCTACTACTGGAGAATTGATGAGATTCATTTGGATGGGACATCTATAACCGGTAATGTGTGGAGCTTCACTGCAACCATGCTCGAAGCTTTTGATCCAAGACCTCGCGACGGTGCAAAATGGATCGATCCCAATAGTGTTGTGCTCTCATGGGAGAGTGGTATGGACGCCGCAATACACGATGTTTATTTCGGCGACGACAAAGCGGCGGTCGAGGCTGGCGATCAAAGCGTATTCATCGACGATATTATGCAGAATACTCATGCGCCCGTTGATCTCGAAAAAGAGACGACATATTACTGGCGCATCGATGAGCATACGACTATGCAAACTGTTAACCAGGGCAAGGTCTGGGAATTTACTACTTCGGGTGGGCCCAACGACGGCGTAAAAGCTGAGTATTTCAACAATACCGAACTGGAAGGCCAGCCAACAGTGGTCGGAACTGAGTCGAAAATCGACTTCTCGTGGTCCGATGGTGATGTAGAGGGTCTCAACTCACCGGCCGAAGGAATCCAGACAAGCGAGTACTCAGCCAGATGGTCCGCTGAATTGAACGTGGCTTACAGTGGTGTTTATCGCTTTGTCATAAATGTGAACAACAGCGGGAGACTATGGCTTGACGACAGGCTAATTATTGAAAGGTGGCCGAACTCCGGAGCATACCCGGAATATACATCAAAAGGCATCGAGCTTGTTGCAGGAAGAAGCTATTCCCTGGTGATGGAGTGGAACAAGTACAATTCAGGAGCTGTGGCCACACTAGAATGGATAGATCCGTTTGGAGAAAGGACAATGATCCGATCGGGTCAGCTTCAACTCCCCCTGAGAGCCAACAGGCCCAAGCCGAGTTCCGGACAAATCGATGTAACACACACGGCGATTCTCAACTGGAATTCGGGATACAAAGCTTCGCAACATGACGTCTATTTCGGCGAAGATGCCGAAGCCGTGGCAAACGCCAACACAAGCTCGCCTGAATACAAAGGCACCAGAGAGCTAGGTTCCGAAAGCTATGAACCTGGTGAACTCCAGTGGAATACTATCTATTACTGGCGCGTCGATGAGGTGAATGATCTCGACTCCAGCAGTCCGTGGATCGGCCACGTTTGGAATTTCACAACCGGTGATTTTCTTGTAGTGGATGACTTCGAGAATTACGACGCCCGCAACATTCAGATTTGGTGGTCATGGAAAGACGGACTCGGCTATGCCGCGCACGATGACGAACCGGCCTACCTTGGCAATGGAACCGGCTCGGCAGTAGGTGATGAAGCCACGTCATCTTTCACCGAGGAGCTGATCGTCCACGGAGGCAGCCAGTCGATGCCGTTGTTCTATGACAATAATAAACCTGGCTTCGCGAATTATTCCGAAGCAGAGCTGATGTTGACCGCTCCGAGAGACTGGACTGCCAGCGACGTTGAGGAATTGTCCATGTGGTTCAGAGGCGATCCGGCCAATTCCGCCGAGAACCTGTACGTAGCAGTGACCGATGCATCCGGAGCCTTTATAGTCGAATACCACGACAGCCCCAACCCCTCACAGGCAGGCACCTGGCAAGAGTGGGTAATCCCTCTGCAGAAATTTGTCGATCAAGGAATCAATCTGAACAATGTGGACCGGATAGGTCTTGGCATAGGTACCAGAGGCAACACAACAGTGCCGGGTGGCTCCGGAAAAATGTACTTCGACGACATCCGATTGTATCGGCCAAGAGCTACACCATAAGAGCATACTTAAGTGATATTAGGTCTTGCATCTGCTTGGGGCCTGTGCCGATGAACTTGGCATGGGCCCTTTGATTTTTTAACAGTACCATCAAGAGGATATTAAGAATCAATTTATTTCTCACCATATACTTAATCCGATTAAACATAGAAAATTATCATGAAATATCGATATTTTCACAATAATTGACATTTATTCGGACTTGATATAGGCAAAATTAACATTTGT
>CAZWME010000936.1:0-2358 GCA_964634515.1 uncultured Pirellulales bacterium
ACTCTTAAAATTGTGAAAGAACGATTGGAGAAAAAGAAGGGGTGAAGTCTATGGCACATGATGGACTTATTAAAAGAATTCTCCTTTACGTGGACGGCTCTGAAGAATGCGTGACAGCAGCCCAGTATGCTATTGCTCTGGCGAAGAGAATTGATGCAGAATTAAGGGCGCTTTACATTGTGAATATGAGTCTCTTAAAGGAACTTTTGAAAGCCAGGATTTTTGTTAAGATCGAAGAAATGGACTACGAGCAGGATTTAACACAGGATGGTAAGCGATATTTAAACTACATATCGGAACTGGCACGGAGTAAAGGGGTAGAGATTAAAACTGAGTTAGCCAAAGGGGTTGTTAACAGGGAGGTAATAAAAAAGATCGAAGAATGGGGGATAGATCTTTTAGTAATGGGGGAGTTAGAGCCTGTTTTGTCAAGGGCAGATACATTCCATAGAGAAAACGAACTCATTTTTCGGAAAGCAAAATGTTCGGTACTGATTGTAAAGGATGCTAACAGGGTGGAGCGCATCTACAATACTGTTGAGACAGAATGAATTAATTTTTAGGAGGATTAAAATATGCGACTCTCTGATTTACTCAGTGAAGAAACCATCACAGTCTCGTTGAGGCATAAAGATAAAAAGGGCATTATTGAGGAACTTCTTGACCTTGCAATGAAAACAGGAAAAATCAATGACAGAGCCGCGGCCCTTAAAGCAGTAATGGACAGAGAAAATCTTATGAGCACTGGTCTGGAAAAGGGAATAGCTGTGCCCCATGCTAAATCTAAAGCTGCTGATGATCTGGCGATGTCTCTGGGGATTTCTGCAGAAGGTATTGACTTCGAATCTGCTGATGGGCAACTTTCTCATCTTTTCTTCTTCCTCCTTGCACCTGAAACTGCAGCAGGTCCCAATGTTCAGGTGCTGGCGCAGATTGCTCGTTTGACCGCTGATCAAGGTTTCTATGAAGCATTAAAATCTGCTTCTTCTCCCGGTGAAGTTTTAAAAATTATCCGTGACGCAGAGTAGAATGTCTGGTTGATAAGAGATTTAAGGTTTTTCACGAAAATGCGTACTTTATAATTCATTTATAACAACATCATAAATCAACAAGTAATTCAAACTGAAAAAGTTAAAAATCAAAATCACAATTTAAAATGCAAAAATACTCTGCCCAGACATCGGTTGAAAAAATATTCTTCTATTTTCCTTTGCATTCTTTAGCCAAAAATATGAATTTCCATTTGCAAAATGGTACAGCAACCAAAAAGCTATTTAAATTTTGCATTCCTTTTGATTTTTCCTTTTGATTTTTACATTTAATCGGATGAGCCAGATTTTTTTAATGAGGGATATTTAATGTCAGAAAAAGAAGATACAACACGATTGGTAGTTATAGGTGCTGGACCAGGGGGGTATGGTGCTGCTTTTTTAGCCAGTGATCTCGGCATGGATGTAACCCTGATCGATCCTGAACCCAATCCAGGTGGGGTTTGTCTTTACCGAGGCTGTATTCCAACCAAGACTTTGCTACATGTGGCGAAGATAATCAGAGAAACTGAAAAGGCCGGAGAGTGGGGTGTTGAATTTTCAAGGCCAAAAATTGATATTAGTAAACTGAAGTCCTGGAAAGACAGTGTGGTACAAAAATTAACAGGAGGCTTGGGCTATCTCTGTAAGCAGCGAAAGATTACTACCATTAGAGGTAAAGCACGTTTTCTTGACCCCCATGCAGTTGAAATTCAGAAGATGGATGGATCGCTCGATAAATTATCATTTGATTATGCGATTTTAGCTGCCGGTGCTCATCCTGCTGTTTTGCCAGGTCTTTCTTTTGATTCTCCCCAGATTCTGGATTCTTCTAGTGCACTGGAACTGGAAACTATTCCAGAGTCCATGCTGATTGTCGGTGGCGGATATATTGGATTAGAACTGGGAACTGTTTATGCTGTTCTTGGAACAAAAGTGTCAGTAGTAGAGATGCTGCCGAATCTTTTGCCGGGTGCTGATCAAGATCTGGTAAGAATTTTTTCTAAGACTGCAGAGAAACTTTTTGAGTCCATTATGTTGAACACTACAGTTTCGGACATAAGCAGGGAAAAGAAAGGAGTCAGAGTAAAGTTTAAGAAACAGGACGGGACAACAGAGGAAAGTTTTTATGAAAAAGTTTTGATCACAATAGGACGGAAACCCAACTCCAACGGCCTGGGGCTTGAAAATACCAACGTTGAGATTGATAAACGTGGGTTTGTAAAGGTGAACAATCAGCGTTGTACAAAAGAGCCCTCTATCTACGCCGTTGGAGATGTTGTTGGTGGACCTCTGCTGGCACATAAAGCTACTCGTGAAGGAAGAGTTG
>CAZWME010000937.1:0-2353 GCA_964634515.1 uncultured Pirellulales bacterium
CGGCCGTAAATGGTTCTGTCGTCGGTAACTTAAATCCTCCAATTGCCGAGCAGACTATCGTTCACAGTGGCAATCAGTCGATGCCGCTTGCTTATGACAATGCGGTCGGCAAATCCGAGGCGACTTATGTCTTGACTTCCAATCGTGACTGGACAGTGAACGGTGTCAACACATTGACAATCTGGTTCAGAGGTGAAGCGGCTAATGCTGCTGAGAATTTGTATGTTGCCCTAAATAACAGCGCAGTGGTCAATCATGATAATCCTGATGCAGCAAAGAGAGGTTCCTGGACCCAATGGAATATCGACCTTACGCGCTTTTCAGACCAGGGCGTGAACCTTTCCAACGTAACTTCGATTACTCTTGGCCTTGGTAACAGGAGCAATCCGGTTGCGGGTGGTGCAGGTATGATGTACTTTGATGATATTCGTCTTTATAGACTGACACCTTAAATCCGAACCGGCAGTCAAGATTGCATTGTGGATATTTCAGATTTATATTAACTCAGGGTCTATACCAAATTAGGTATAGGCCTCTTTTTACTTGTCTATTGGATATTGATTATTTTTTCATGTAGTCCATAACCTTTTGGGTGACAATTATTTTCTGCATATATTGCAATAAAGCTGCCCTTCTGATGCGTCTATATTGATATGGTTTGTAAATAACGTAAAGATAGAAGGATTTTAATGATTGAAAATCCGAATAATTCTACGCAAAACCGGCTTTATTTTTACATACCTGTGATCTTTTACCTGACTATTCTCACCTGGGTTCCAGACGTATTGGCAGCAAAGGTTTCAACTGACAGAATCCCATACACAATCGTCGATACCGCCCAGATCAGGTGTTACAGCAACAATGCAGAAATACAATATCCTAAAGCCAGCGCCGACTTTTTCGGTCAGGATGCACAGTACATCGGTAATGAACCTGCTTACAAAGACAATGGTGACGGAACAGTAACAGACTTGAATACAAGGCTGATGTGGCAGAGTGATCCGGGCGAAAAAATGACCTTTAAGCAGGCCGTCGCGGGAGCCGCTGCTTGCAGCCTCGGCGGGTACGATGACTGGCGACTGCCGACCATCAAAGAACTCTACTCGCTTATTCTGTTCAGCGGAACCGATCCTGACCCGATGAGCCGGGATTCCACCAGTCAGCAGCCGTTTATTGACAGGAAATACTTCAAGTTTCAGTACGGCAATCCTGACCGAGGTGAGCGTATCATCGATTCGCAGTTTGCTACCAGCACAAAATACGTCAGTACAACGATGCGTGGTGCTGAAACCATGTTCGGCGTTAATTTTGCCGATGGGCGAATTAAAGGTTACGGTATGAGGAGCCCGCGGGGTGATGGAGATAAGACATTTCATGTTATGTATGTGCGCGGCAACGCAAGCTATGGAAAAAACGATTTCAAAGATAATTTCGACGGCACTGTAACGGATGAGGCTACAGGCCTGATGTGGATGAAAGTTGACAGCGGCAAACTCAAGGCGGGCAAAAACAAAGATGGAAAGCTGAACTGGCAGGAGGCACTTTCCTGGGCAGAGAACCTCGAATACGCGGGGTATTCAGACTGGCGGCTGCCCAATGTCAAGGAACTTCAGAGCATTGTGGATTATACACGTTCGCCCGCTACTACGAATTCAGCGGCGATCGAACCGGTTTTTCAGACGACTTCGTTCATAGCCGAAAGCGGCCAAAAAGATTATCCATGTTACTGGAGCGGAACGACTCATGCCAGCCTGTCGAGGGCCAGTACTGCGGCCTATGTCGCATTTGGCAGGTCATTTGGCTGGATGCGAAACAGGCGGAGCGGCCAGTACACGCTGACGGACGTCCACGGTGCCGGTTCACAACGCAGCGATCCCAAATCAGGCGACCCGTCGAGATTCCCCCACGGTCGCGGCCCACAGGGCGATGTAATCCGAATCAACAACTTCGTCCGTTGCGTCCGCGGCGGTACCGCAGAGCGACGTACCACCGGGCCGGTAATCCGGATGAGGCAAGCGCCAAGACGCCTGCAGCAGATGAGAGAACGTATGGACCCGGACGACAGGATGCGACAAGGTCCTCGCACCATGCAAAGGAGGAAATCCCAAGAGCGGCCAACCGGTGTGATCATCAACGATGAAGGGTCATTCAAGGGCTATACCTTGTTGGCTCCCATCAATTCGACGATGACCTATCTGATCGATAATGAAGGTCGAATTATCAATACCTGGAAAAGCGATTACAGGCCAGCACATTCTGTTTACTTGCTGGAAAACGGTCATTTGCTGCGAACTGGGGCAATGGGGCCAAGAGAAAACGGTACCTTCCATGGGGGTGGTTCCGGTGGACACGT
>CAZWME010000938.1:0-2347 GCA_964634515.1 uncultured Pirellulales bacterium
TTCGGCTCAGTGTCGTTGACTTCATCGATGCGCCAGTAGTAAGTCGTGCCCGGAACAAGGCCATCCGGATAAGCAAAGCCCGGAAAGCCGGCAACTAAAAACGTGTCGGTCTGATTGCCCTGGAATGTACTTTCAGCACCGGCGTCCACATCGTCAAAATTGTCACCCAAATATACATCGTGTGAGACGGCATAATCACCCGCACGCCAACTGAGATTAATCCATGTGTCCTCATGAAGAGTGCAATCCTTCGGGGTCGGGCCTAAGGCGTATGGAAATCCTTCACCGCCTTGCATCGTACCCTGAATCTCAGCTTCCGTCAGAATGTGATCATAGACACGCACATCATCAATCATGCCCTCATAGAACTGGGCCCACCGATTATTACCGATACCAAACTGTGTCCCGCCTGCGGCCATGGCTGTACTATCTATCCGTTGGGCCTCGACTCCGTTGAGATAGAATATCGCCCCTCCGGTTTGATTTGGCACGAACGTGATGGCCACATGCTGCCACTCCCCAATCACCAGAGTAGTATTGTTGGCAGTGTAATCGAGAATGCCGGGCGTAGTGAATCGAAGGGACGACCCGCTGGACTTGAACGCATACACGTCCCATCGCGCGACCCAGCCGTTGTCATCGTCGAATCCGGCCGGATTGACCCAGCAGGTGATGCTAATCTGGTCGGCTATATCCAGGATATCGCCGCAGTCCACCCAGTCGTCGCCGTCCATCTCCAGCGCAAAACCGAACTGGCCGCTCACCCACTGAGGGCTTTCTACAAAGGTCCCGTCATTACCCGAAGCGCTCGAGTCGGCTGCTACGGTTCCGGAGCCATCATCAAACCTCCACCAGCCGACGAGTTCTGCTCTGGCTGTTCCTGTCAGAGCCATACTCAGCACCAGGACAAAAGAGATTAGAATAAAACATTTCTTAGACATAATAGTCCTCCTTTAAAAAAGTTAAGATAACTTTACTTTGGCCACACGCCAAACTCCCATACTCCCAAACTATCGGGATTATTTTTCTAAATATATTAACAACATCTCCTAAAAAATTACTAATTTGCTGTTTACGGCGTTTGCGACTACTGAGGATACAGACGAATATCATCGAAGTACATCATGCCTGTTCCGCCGGTAACCGAGCTAAGGCCAAGAGTAATTGAAGTTACATTGGTAAGGTTCACGCCCTGATCGGCAAAGGCTTGCAGATCGACATTCCATTGTGTCCATTTGGTTATCGTTGCTGCATCCGGATTATCATTATTGACTTTGGCGTTGCCGTTGAGGGCAACGTACAAAGATTCGGCCGCATTGGCTGAAGCGCCTCTAAACCAAATTGTCAGTGTGTTGACACCGTTCACTGTCCAGTCATTATTGGAAGTCAAAGTTAAAGTTGCCTCTGATTTGCCGACGGCGTTGTCATAGTAAAGCGGCATCGACTTATTGCCACCGTGAACGATAGTCTCTTCGTAAAATGGAGCATCCAAATGACCAGTCTGAGAACCGTTTGTCGGGTCGTCGAATCCGTCCAACCAGGCGTTATAAATCCTGTTACTGCCTTCCTCACCTTCATTAATGTCATTGTAACTCTCTATATCGTCAATGATAAGGAAGTTGGCCGTAGTGAAGCTCCAGAGAGGACCAGTCCACGGGCTGTCGGCGTTGGCGCTATTGGCCTCATCAACACGCCAGTAGTAGGTAGTATTCCATTCAAGTTGTCCTGGGTCATAGCTCTCGGAGCCGAGGTTGCCGCTGGCTTTAAGCTCAAGTGAACCTGCATCGGTGCCGAAATAAACTTCATGCGAAGCACCTAAGCCCGGTGCCCATGTGAGAACAGGTGTCTGCGTCACGTCCACAGCGCCATTAGCCGGGCTCGGGCTGCCAACTGCGCCTTCGGTAGTAAAGCTCCAGACATCACCTTTGTGTGTTTCGACAATATCGAACTCATCGACCCGCCAGTAATAAGTCCCGGCCATTTTAAGTGTGTCAGGAGTATAAGTCCCTGTTCCCTGAGGCAGACCTCCGGCGGCGTTGTCAACCTCGTCAAAATTGTCATCGAAGTAAATGGTGTGCAGTTTAGCACCGAATCCTGGTGTCCAGCTAAGAGTAACATCCACTTCTACAGACTCGGCGCTATCAGCCGGGTCGGGAAAGTATGCGGTCTTGGGGGGAATACTAAAGCTCCAGATGTCGCCTTTCCACGGGCTGTTCGGCTCAGTGTCGTTGACTTCATCGATGCGCCAGTAGTAAGTCGTGCCCGGAATGAGGCCATCGGGATAAGGAAATCCCGGAAAGCCGGCAACAATAAAGGTTGCGGCCTGATTACCTATGAACGTGCCTTC
>CAZWME010000939.1:0-2342 GCA_964634515.1 uncultured Pirellulales bacterium
CGCTGGCCAGGCATACGGACAGCATGGAGGTGTACAGGGATTCGATTGAGAATATGGATGACCGTGTAGTTTCCAACCTGTCCGATATTGGTGATAACGCTACGGGCATATCCAACAATGCCCTTGCCATCAGTGTGAACGGTGATAGCATAACCATTCATCGCACGGAGCTGCTGGCCTACCTGGACTCGATCAATAATCACCGGGACTCGATTGATAACTACTGGGATCTCTTATCCGCACATGCCGATAGCATTACCTGGCTCAGTGATTCGACAGACAGCCAGGATGAGCGCCTTGATGCTATTGAAGGATCCGGATACACCACCGATCACGGTGAGCTGACCGGGCTGGCAGGTGATGACCATTTAGCCTACCTCACCAGCTCACGCGCAGACACATGGTTCACCGGGAAGGATCTGGCTGACCTGGGCACAAAAAGCCATACGGACCTGTCCGATATTGGCGATAGCACACACGCAGCCATTGATACACACCTGGAGAGCGAAGATAACCCGCATAGTGTGGATGAGACAGATATACTGCCTACACAGACCGGCAACAATGGCAAGTATCTCACAACAGATGGCACCAACTCATCCTGGGCCGCAGTGGTGGGTGGCGGGAGTGGTGATTCAATCGTTACCACCACAGACAGCATTAAGGAATGGACCGCCTCACATGGCGTTTGGATAGACGGGCTGTACATCAAGGATGGCGGGATAGCTTATATTGATGACTCGATAGATGTGTTTAGCGACACGATCTCTTACCTGCTGGAGGGATATACCACCGACAGTGCGGCAATCATAGCCCTACAAGCGATCTCCGACTCTTCCTATGCCACCGCCTCCATTGGGACGATCAATGAGTATAATTCAGGGTCCGGGGTGACTGCCGATGGGGTGTTGCTCAAGGATGGAGGGGTGACTATGCCAGCTTCCTCACGATTGTACTTTGACGGTGGAACGGATGACTATGTATATCAGCCATCAGCCTCACAGATTAGATTTGTCGTGGGGGGAGCTACATTTTTATCCCTTGGATCGTCCAATATCACACCATCCGCAGATATTGTGCCAAGCGGAGCTGTTGGCCTGGGGAACCTGGCGGCATTCTTCGATGATGCTTTTTTGGATACGGTAAAAGTGAAGGATATAAATACCAAAATCTATCTGGACGGATCCAACAACCTGACCTTTAAAGATGCAAACAACGCTGCAAAGACCCTCACACAGCTTGCCGCTGGCGCAGGAGGCTCATCTGACTCCACCTGGACATCTATTTCCACTGACACGATAAACGAATATACGGCCTCCCAGGGCGTTCTGGTCGATGATGTGCTGATCAAGGATGGGGTGATCAATACGGCCAACAGGTACTACACCAGCTTTGCCGGGAACGACTTTATTGACAATGCCAGCTACCCGATCACCCTGCATACGAACAATGTCCTGCGGATGCGCATTGAGGATGATTCGATCACCGCTACCGTACCCCTGCAAACGGATGCTATTGGTGAGTACACCGCAGCAGGTGGGGTGATTATTGATGGCCTGACGATCAAGGATGGAGGGGTATATTTCGGTGATGGCGATACATATATTCATGAGGGTACTGATGATAACCTTTATTTCACCGTGGGAACGGGATCCATCCTTCATTTGTCATTTACTGACATAACCACCAACGCGAATGTGGTTCCTGCTGCAACGGATAATTATGATCTTGGATCGAATGATCCTCTCTACTGGAAGAATATATATGCACAGAAATGGTTTGTCGATAATGCTACCACATCAATTCAGAAAGACGTTTCAAATAACCTCACTTTTACCGATGCTGTCACAGGGACCAAAACTATGGCGCAGCTTTTGTCGGGTGGTGATCCTTTTGACTCCACCTACATCCATTCCCGGATCGATTCGCTGCGTAATGATACCGTAACCCTTGGTTCGATAACCAATATTCATGCAGATACGATCAACAAGATCACCTTCGCCAAGGGAGGATCACAGGCAGCCGATACCGCCTGGGTGCAGGATGGTGAGATCATCGCCTCCTTCCTTCATACTACCACCAGCGAGGGTGATACACTGGTGATCACAGGACTCAACGCAGTAGCTATTGACGGGGCAAGCAATGGGAGCGTAAGCTATACCCTGGATGTGAAGTGGCACACCACGTTCCTGTCCGGATCGGCCACCAAGCTGAACACAACAGCCCTGACCTGTACCAGCACCACAACAGGTACGGTGGATACCTCCTTTGACAATAACGAGATACCGCCTGGGGCACGGGTATGGGCAGAGATTGGTACGGCCACAGCGGGGGTCAGACCG
>CAZWME010000940.1:0-2342 GCA_964634515.1 uncultured Pirellulales bacterium
TGTTGAGTGTCGATATTGATGTTTCGCCTTCTAATTCAGGCCGGATGCTCGCCTTTCTTCAGAAGCAATTCGAAGTACTCGATTGTTTTAGTCAATCCCTCTTTCAAAGGTACTATTGGCTCACAACCCAACTTCTCTTTTGCCAACGAAATATCCGGACAGCGTTTTTTCGGATCATCCGATGGTAGCTCTTTATACTCCAGTGATGAACTCGAATCTGTAAGTTCGATGATTGTCTGCGCCAGTTCCAGAATACTGGTTTCCACAGGGTTGCCGAGATTGACCGGGCCTGTAAAATCATCCGGTGAGTTCATAAGCCGTATCAGCGCATCAACCAAGTCGTCCACATAGCAGAACGACCGCGTCTGTGCTCCGCCCCCGTATATCGTTATGGGTTTGTTCTGAACAGCCTGAATTATCATATTCGACACTACCCGCCCGTCGTTCGGATGCATGCGCGGGTCGTACGTGTTGAAAATGCGAGCCACCTTTATTGCAAGTTTGTGCTGCCGATAGTAATCGAAAAACAGCGTCTCAGCGCAGCGCTTCCCTTCATCGTAACATGAGCGTATTCCCACCGAATTAACATGCCCCCAGTAGCTTTCTGACTGCGGATGTTCCTGCGGATTTCCATATACTTCACTTGTAGATGCCTGGAGTACTTTGGCCTTTAGCCTTTTGGCCAGCCCCAGCATGTTGATCGCACCGTGCACACTGGTCTTCGTTGTCTGCACCGGGTCGAACTGATAGTGAATCGGAGACGCCGGGCAGGCCAGATTGTATATCTCGTCAACCTCTACATAGAGCGAAAATGTCACGTCATAGCGCATAGCCTCAAAGTAAGGATTCCCGATCAGATGAGCGATATTCCCTTTCCTGCCCGTAAAATAGTTGTCAACGCTGAGTACGTCGTTGCCCATATCGAACAGCTTCTCACAGAGATGCGAGCCAAGAAAGCCGTTCCCGCCTGTAACTAAGATCCTCTTCATTGCCTGGTTCTTCGCCGTTTACATGCACTTCTAACAAAAAGTACCCACAACTTATAGACATAATGCAGGTTTCTGTCAATTTTTTCCAGAGCCTCTTTTAATTCCGTCTTCTCGCCGCATTTTAAGGAGTAAGAACCTTCGCCTGCATAATCATATTAATTTCCCACAATGGATCACCTCTTAAAATGAGTATCCTACTTTAGGCTTTCAATGATCACTTGCAGGATTTCGTCCAAACTCGTTTTTGACTCCCAGCCGACTGTTTCCTTGATTCGCTCCAGACCCGGTACACGCCGCATCATATCATCTATCGGCCTTCCATAAACGAGTTCATATGGCACAAACTCTTTCCGGCTTTTGCTACCGGTCATTTCGATAATCTTATCAGCAAGCTCTTCGATGGATATCTCTTCGTCCGAGCCGATATTGTACACCTTACCCGCCGCATGCTCACAATTCATCAGTTTGATAACAGCCCCTACAAGGTCATTCACATAGCAGAAACATCGTGTTTGTTTTCCTGTTCCACATATCTGAATAGGTTCATCTTTGAGGGCCCTTTGAACGAATCGAGGTACCACCATTCCGTATTGACCAGTCTGCCTTGGCCCAATCGTATTAAAGAACCTGCCGATAACGACATTCAACCCGTATTGCTGATAGAAAGCCAAACCCAGAAATTCGTCTATCGCCTTACTGCACGCATACGCCCACCGGGAAAAACTTGTGCTACCGAGCACGACGTCATCCTCTTCAAGAAATGGCACTGCTTCGCTTTTACCATAGACTTCGCTGCTTGAAGCAAGGAAGATTTTTTTGCTGAATTTATTCGCCATATCCAGCACTATCTCAGTACCGCTAATATTCGTTTCTATCGTCAGCACCGGGTCCTCAACTATAAGCTTAACACCAACAGCCGCTGCAAGATGAAAAATCATGTCGCTATGCTTGACCAAAGGCTCCATCAGCTCTGCATTGCGGATATCGCCCATGACAAACTCAAATCCGGAATGTTCCCTGTGATTCTCGATGTTCTTTAGACTGCCGGTACTGAGATTATCGATAGCAGCAACCTCATGGCCACCTTCGAGCAATCTTTCAGTCAAATGAGACCCGATAAAACCTGCTCCACCTGTCACTAATACTCTCATATACAAATCCTTTGGAATAAGTTTGTTATACGCAAAGGATAATCATCATCATTCAATTGTCAACATCAAAGATATGCCTGTGGTCATAACTATAATTAATTCCTGTTGCGGAAAGCATTAAAAATGACAAAAAATTAACTGTCCGATTTAGGACAAGGTCAGTTCATCATCATCTTTATTGAACTGTCCGCAAAAGCTCTTT
>CAZWME010000941.1:0-2340 GCA_964634515.1 uncultured Pirellulales bacterium
TCGCAGAAAATTATTTTAAGGCAATCAGCTTCTGTGTTAACTGCTACTTTGGCAGATAAAGAGAGCATATGCGAACATAAGTTTTTCGTTTTCAAACAAAAATCTAATCCTATATTAAATTTAAAGTATCTTCTGGCATTAATAAACAGTAGTTTATTCACATTTTATGCTTTGGAAAAAAATATTATTAAACATGGGGAAAAAAAGCAGCCTCAAATTAGAATCAAAGAGGTTGTACAATTGCCTGTGATAGAAATAAATTATGAGAAACAAAAACCATTTATTGCTATTGTCAATAAGATTCTCTCTCTAACTCATACTGATAGCTACATACAAAACTCAACCAAGAAAGTCAAAGTCAAAGAATTAGAAAGACAAATTGACCAGCTTGTTTACAAACTCTACGGCCTGACAAAAGAAGAAATCGCCATAGTTGAAAATAGTGGGAATTAATTATATGGCTGAGAAACCAACTGAAAAACAAATAGAAGCTCGTAATAGCTTGCCCAAGGAACTTAGACCGATTTTTGATGAGTTTGTCTCTGATTATAAGTATGCAGCTACACTGCGACATGGCAGACCTTATGTTTCTTATGTTGTATTGGCAGATTTAATAAAAGCTGGCTGGCGATCATCAGCACAGCCACTGAAATATATAGAAAAACAGGAAACATAACATGGTAGATGATTCAAATGATACTTATAAAGCCAAGTTTCATTCCTCACTACATCAGAAAACTTTATTTCCAACCAAGAGTATAGCAGCGTTTGAAACGGAAACAGCCGTGAGTGCTGACGAGATGAAAAGGTGGCATGATAAGGGATGGCTTTCTTTTGATCCGTCTGCACTTGATGAATTTGACGAACAGCAATGGATTGAGGTTGAGTTTGTAAATGGGCTTATACGATCAGGCTTGTCTGATGAATGGATTGGTAAGCTCTTTTCCAAGCTTAAGAGGCCGTACTGTTATGATCCTAAAAACACTTTCTATTCTTTTGCTGATCAATCGTGGAAGACGATGCCGGGAATACCCGAACCCGAGGAAGTCATAGAGGAGTCGCTCGATAGCTATTTGCAGGATCTTGCAGATGCTGAGGAACGGGAAAGACTTCTCGAAATACGTGGGACAATCGATGATTTGCTGGAAGGTAAGTGAAGTGAGGTTGTAACAAGCGGCTGGCCAATAAAATAGGTATCAATATGGTGGAGAGAAACAATGGATGAAGAAGAATTTCTTGAGTTGATGCAGCGTTATGTTGCAAACATCGCCATTTCCGGTTCGACCCTTCGTAATCAGGGGGCTCCAGGTGTTGCCGAGGCGGCACGACAGTTTCTTGCAGAGCTTCCATTAAATACATTTCTTGATATACAACCCGTTAATTATCCTGGAATATTAAATCAATGGACAGAAGAGCTGAGGACACAATTACCTCAAGGGGCACAATATTGGGGTACAGCAAGAAAGGCAATAAACGTTTTCTTAGTTCAGGTGTTCTTGAATCAGTATCTTGAAGCGCATTACGGCCTGTATGAATTTGGCTTAGTTCTCGAAACTCCACTTGATTCAAAAGCCACAAGAAAGTTACGACATATAGCTGGCCGTAGTGTGCTACCAAGATGGAGTGGCATCATACATCTAACGTCAGAGTCCAGTCAACACTATCAGGATTTTGCTGCTGAATATGCAGGAGAAATTGGTCTCCCCCGAGCCTGTTTGGATATTTTGCTTTGGAGAGCTGAAGAATAAAAAAACAGACAAAACAATCGACGCACACAGCGGCTGGCTAATAAAATGAGTGAAGATGAAGCATTATGAAACCTGGAAAAATGACAAACAATACAAGATTCTTATGACCGGACACCGGCAGAAAGTAGGAAAAGTATGAAAGTAGAAATTAAAGGAAACGAATTGATAATCACGATTGAAATGCAAACACCTACGCCATCGGCGAGCGGTAAAACTCTGGTCATCGCCTCAAGCCATGGCAACCAGACGACTACGGCGATAATAGATGGAAAGCCTGTTATCGTTGGATTGAATGCGTATATCAAAAAATAGATTAAAGCCGGCGGCTGGCCAATAAAACAGGAAATTGCAAATGACCAGAAAAGCTATTTACAGGCATAGGCGAACCTGTGATCTGTTTGCTATAGAGACTGATGCTCAAGGCAACGTAATATCAACCAGCGGGCCACTGTTGGTAAAGGACTTAAATGCCAATGAGCTTGATTACGATAATTACTGGGACGAGGATATAAAGGCACATTTAGATGAATTTGTGCTGTTATCGAAATCGGAGTACGAGGAACTGCTTAAGAGAACCGGCTTCTTTGTTCAG
>CAZWME010000942.1:0-2335 GCA_964634515.1 uncultured Pirellulales bacterium
CTATAAACCGGCCGGCTGATGGGAAAACCAGCCCCCACCTGGAGGACTACAGGGGCCATTGGGAAAACACCCGGGAGTTTTACGTATTCAATACACACTTCTTCACTTCCAGGAGCGGCTATAACCGGGCAAAACTGAACAGTGCCAAACTCATCCTGGAGAGAATCAATGCCTTCAACCGGTTCGGCGAATGGACAAAAGACCGGGCTGTTTTTCTGCTGGGCGATTTCAATGCAAGACCGGGAGGTGAAGTGTATAGAACATTTGTCGGAGATGGAAAATCAGATAATCCGCTACTTCTGAAAGACAGTGCTCAGCCAGGCCAGGGTATTGACTGGATCTTATACAGGGGAAATGTCAAAGTCCTCAGCTATCAGAAAATTGATTACAATGTTGACGGCCTCTATCCATCAGACCATAAGCCGATTTTAGTTGAATTTCAGTTTCTTGATGAATAGCTGATTTAGCTTCAGATATGCGGAAAGGTTTGTAATATCCATCAAGGATAGAGGTCTCGGCAGGCTCATCCCCTCATCCGAAAAGCAGTTGCGCTACGTCCTTTCCTAATCATTTATGCTCTGTTAATCCTTATTTTGATCTTTGTTATCCTTAGTAGAAAAGTCACCCTCTCATTGTTAACCTTATTATTTTAGATAGAAGTAATTATCGTCAATGAGAATATCCGGAGTATTTCTTGAAACAGTCACCGTTTACTTAATCCGATATCACGCTAAAAATTCCGAAAAAATATTCACTTTTTAGCTAATATTTAAGATTTGATACTTTCAATTGTTTATGGAAGCAACCTCATCAAAATCCAGTACAGAAAAACTGCCAAGCAAGCATTTGTTTTGACCGCTATCTGTTCAAGTACCAAAAGGCAGTGTTTAGAACGACAGCAAAGCTTACCCACAAAAGATAAGGAAGGAGAAAAAAAGTGGAAAGCTTGGAAATTCTCCAAAAAGCTTTAATGGTCAGTAGTATAGCTGCCCAAAGCAATACAATTTCGACGAGTGCAATAGCTATCATATGCAAGCCAAAGAAAATGGGAGTCCAAAGGCCGTTTAGAACCAATTGAAGAACGAAAAGCCCTATAGCTACTTTTACTTGTCTCTTGTTTATACCTATATTCCAAATCAGAAAGACGGATATACCCATCATTACGTATAGGATTGGCCAAACCACACCGAAAGTCCAATCGGGAGGAGTAAAGAAAGGTCGCGACAAATCAGAATACCAAGTTGTTACAGAATCCATTGTAACAAAAGACCCCAGAAAACCTGTTAGAAGACAAGCGGACACTGAACAAACTAATTTGCTGAATTTCTTCATCTCACATCATATAGAAGCAGTATTTGCAAAAAAGAGTTAATCCCCAACTAATGGTCGAATCTTGTTAACCTTAAAGTAAACAGCACTGCTTCCGGATAAAGTCTCGCCTTCTTCGTCATATCTCTTACGTCTTCTGATTGACTGGACCAGCTCAGCATCATTCTCTTCACGGATTTTCTGAAGATAAACCCTTTTGCCGCGATAACCTTTGCTCTTTTCTATGAACATATAAGAGGCTTTCGGATTGGTCTGCAAATTTGTGTGGCTCAGCTTGTCAGACATGACGAGTACAATGGTCTCATCATCCGTTATGTGCGGACGGGCATAGATAGCTATGTCCACATTCCCTTCGGAATCGGCCGTAGCTAATATTCCTGTTCCTTCGGCCGTTTCAAAATAATCGGTCAAACTCATTTCAAAAACTCCTAAAAAGAAATATTTTTTTTATATCTGTTCGCAAGTTCTTAGAGACAATTCAAAACGCTTAAACGCTCTTTGCATCCCGAGCATCTTCTTGATAGCTCAATTAAAGATTGCTCTGCATTCACAGTGTAAATTCTCTGCTTTTCAGAAAGATATGACAGATCATATTTGGGAAGCGGTGATCTGTGCAGCATTTTCCTGTTTTCCATCTCCGAAGCCAGTTGATTGTGCCTTTCTCTGAGGCTCCTGGGTTGCAAGAGATTTTGTTTAATGTAATTTGTAATTCGTCTTTTACGCTGAAGATGGCCCACCAGCATATGACACTCCACATGCTCACCAAGCAAATGCTTTTTGCACATAACAGCAGGATTTACCATCCACATCCGCATTTATGCAGTCCAGAAAATTACATCACTTCAAGACTCAGTTTCTCAATGTCTCAATATTGAGAGCAATCTAACTTAGAATGGGCAGATTTGCAACTTATGTAAAAGCTCTATATGAGCAGATTCAGGATATTCAAACCAGAAGTTGTTCACTCAACCGGGATAAGGACCTCGTTACGTCTTAAGAAGGAAAG
>CAZWME010000943.1:0-2334 GCA_964634515.1 uncultured Pirellulales bacterium
CGACCCGGTCATTAACAAGATAAGGCTCAATGATCGCTTTGGTTAATATCGTCTCCAAATGTGCTATTTTCGTTGGAGTCTCATCGAAAGACTGTTTAACCGGCAAAACAGGACTTGCAGATTTGCCGGTTTCGCTAATAGCCGCCGTCGAAAGCATCTGTGTATTATTTTTATTATCTCTGCCGGTTCTGTTCAGCGTTAACATTTTTCTTTGTCCATTATGAAATAAAATAACGGCATCCTTTTCGATGCTCTCAATACGAGCGTCCCCTATGTTCTGTCCTGTTTTATACATGCCCAGCAGCTTAGTTTTAGTATTTATTATGATCGCACGAGAAACCGCCATATTGCCGCAAACGGTACCGACCAATTCCAGGCTGAGTTCCTCCTCAGCTAACTTTATCACACCATCAAACTTGTTTAACTGTAAGGATTTGTCTTCGGCATCCGATGAATCCGCACCACCAAATATATTTTGTGTGGTGATAACTGAATAGTCTTCGACCGCGGTCTCAGCGGGATTTTCAGCCCTATTGGCACTTATATTTTCGGTACCAACTGCTGAGGCCGGCGTAAAAGTCCCTGCCGCCTGCTGTGGCATTAACACCGTCCTGATAATCACAAAAAAAAGCACCAGAACAAGAGCTAACTTAAATATAAACAAAACCTTACGAATATACAATTTACCACCGCCCTTACCTGAAATACACCTTCTCTACCTCCAAAATTTATCGTCTTATATCCGGCTACACTTAACCCAGAGACCCATGCGTCAGACCTTATGCACGCTGTTAATAAGCAGCTCATTCAGGAATCTTTATTATGGGGCTATACAGGTAGCAGGATATTGCTCTACACAGAAGATAATTGCTCTAAACCTGAGTTTTGGGTAAACACCGTTGCTATCTCGCGGCAGCGTATATGGGCCCGTTCAGGAAATAAAATCACTATAAATAGCAAATTGGTCCGAATAAAAAAAGCCCTACATAGCACTCTGGTGTTATATCAAAAGCAGTATTCAGCCCCTTCGCTGGATCATTTTCATATTTCTCCGGCCCTCGTTTTACTTCTGCCATAGGGAATTCCCCGATACGAACAAGAGTAGTTCACCTGATAGTAAAAAAAGGCTCTCTACTGATTTACAGATACTAAACGCTCGTTAATATAGGACTATTGATTCATAATGATGAAAATGAGTGTTTGCAGGAACAAACATAAAAAACCTTGAAAATACGCAAAGCAGAAAAATAACTACATCAACCTCCTTCAGGCTGGGTTTGACAGTCTCAAATGATATTGGATTGGCAAGCCCGGCAGAAAAAAACGCAGCGACTGAGAACTGCGATTAAAATAGATTAATCATACATATATTGACGCTTTCAGCAGTTCCGACGGGTATGACAACCCGAAAACAGCAACAGGAGTGACATAAGCTTTTTCATTGGACTTTCGACAAAAGAACATTTGGGCTGTCCAGACACAAGACCATACTCTAAGGGAAAATATTTTTCCATAACCTTCTGATTTTCCCGTTTTTTTCTGGACATTCGGTTCGGAATTTGATAGAATAATATATAATAAAAATGTTTATCAAGGGGGGGGCTTATCCATTATTACCTCAACGATGTGACGTTAGTTTATTCGAGACAAATCAAATGAAAATGGGGGAGAAATATTAACTTTTACTGTATCCGCAAGTTTGGCTGAGCAGCACATTAGTGCCGGCCCTTTAGGCCGACTGTCAAATTATAAAAGCCTGCATTTAATATTTTTGCTTTTTTGTCGGATGAGCAGAAGTAAACAAATCAGAGGGGGACGAAAAGAAATGAAAAAGAAGTGTATAACAATTCTTGCATTCATAGTGCTCATTTTCACCATAAGTAACACGTCACAAGCGGTACCAACTATTGTCGAATATGTTGATGGGCCTCAGGATCCGTTGTATGTTCCGAGAAATGTGCATGAACTGGGCAATCCTCCTCTGTTCCCTGTTGAGGAATTGATACTATCTTATGATGATGGTTACACAGATCATATACCGTGTCCAGAATTGGATGATCCACAAATACCAAATGTGGTTGTTTCCATCACCAATCTGACCAATGAAAGCTGGGCGGAACTCTGGTATGTTGCTGATCCTCAAACCTACCTGACAAATCATGATGGCTGGGTCAATGGGGAATTAGCATTCAAGATTGATAATATAGGACTGAATACACCGTTGCTCTTCGAGAGCATGAGTTCCAACCTCGTTTTTGAGCCTGGCGAAACATGGATATTCGCCATTCAGGATTATATTAACATGTTTAGATTGCCACCGTCACTCTTTGGAAG
>CAZWME010000944.1:0-2334 GCA_964634515.1 uncultured Pirellulales bacterium
AACACCTACGATTTTGAAAAAGGCCATCAGACACCTCAACCCATTCATCATCAGTTCCACGGAGTGGGCCAACGGGTTCCTGCTTAAGCAATGGGGTAATGAGGGATATTGCATATCCGGCACTCATTCCGCTGTGCCCGTGGGAAGCAAATAGCCTGACAATTTCCAGCACTTGTGAACGCATGAGTTCATTCATTTCATCTCCGTTGTGAAGGAACTCAAGCTCACGTTCTGCATGTTCAACTGTGCTCATTTTCTCTTTCCTTTCTCGCCGCCACGACGGCGGATCTTTGGCCCGGCCTACAATTCAAAGAGAATCGAGGCATGGCGTACAACGTTTACGCAATGGCCGAAGTGGTACACTCACCAACTTGCGGCTTACCTGCTGTACCATTTTGGCCTTGCGGTGTTGGTGGCCGTGGGCAAGATTCCACAGCGTTCTGAGGTTCGCGGATTGACACCACAAACCCTTCGGACCAGTTATGTTCCTTCTCCTGTGCAACCTTGTATACCTCGCCAGGCGACACCCTGAACAGCACCGTGTCGAAATAGTGCTGCACCGCACGGAACATCTCTGCGGGACACAACCGAATCTCGTTGTTTCCTACCAGCATAGCGAACCTCCTATCAGATTGTGAATTGCCTATGGACACCAACGTGTTGCGGTACGCCCGAAGTAAAGTACAACTGCATACCGCTTGACTTTATTTTGGGCTACCGCTGTTAGGCGATGAAACTGGCGACTCCACTTGTTCTGCCGCCGCCGAGAAGAACCTTTCGGTTTCCTCTTTGTTCGGCGTGAGGAAGCAGACCGCCAGGGAAATAACCATTACCCAAAACGCATAACGATAGAACACGATGCCGTGAGTGCAAAGAACCAAGAACGCGACGAACGCTGCCCAGAATAGATATGTCGCTGTGTTGTTCAGTGACGCGATAATGAAACCGATTATATTCACAAAACCTCCTTTGCGGCGGCCCATGATATAGACTCGCCAGTTTTTTCGCCTAACTCCCCGCAATGTGCACCATTACCCCTCTCCCGATACTGTGATGGTCATGGCTGGGGTGTCATCCACCCCGCACCAGTAGCTATCGACGTGACCGACGCCGATGGTTTTGTCCTCACTAAACAAAACGTCACCAACCGTTTTCCCGATGTTGTCAAAGTCCGGCTTCTCGTCGTGTATCTGCCCGAGCATCTCCTTCTGTTTCCATTTCGGCCACGACTTCGGCATCGGGATCAGACAGTATACATACAGGGCTAGCGGGCGCTGGGGTAGATTCCGCATCGGCGCGCGCAGCCGGAACTCGTCGGCCCACGCCCTGTATCTGAGGACGCACGGGCGTTTCGCCCAGCGGTCCCGTTGGGTCATGCGGGGCTTGCCGATGGGCCGCATGGGCACTGTCCATTTGACTGTTTTCGTACTGATGCTCATGGTCTTCCTCTGCCCGGGCTGTCGTCTGTGTTAATCGTTGTCGCCATTCGTGATCTCCTTTACAATAAAGATTCACCAGCTGGAGCCACTGCGGCATGGTACCGTAGCTTCTCTATAGCCAGTTCTGAGGCTTGCGCCGCTGCGCGTTCGGCAGAAGCATCGGAAATACACCTGCCCCGTATTGCCTTGTATATCTGCCGCTCAAGGGTAATCTCCATTTGCTCAAGCTCTACCCTTGGCGGAGCCTCTGCGGCGCGGCCCCCTTTCTTTGCTTTCAGCGCGGCATTCTCTTCCTGCAACCGCAGTACCTGATTAGACAGCGCCCTTATTATCTCGCAGTCGTCATGCTCACTCATTATCGCCTTCCTCCTAATGGGTGGATGCGGAACCGTCACCCACCTTAGCGTTCTGCAATCGCCCAATCTCCCGTTTGAGCGTATCGACAACCAGTAAGGATATGCTGGCGGCGCTGACCTCGTTGCCGTGAAGGTTTATCGAATCATTGTTGACGCACAGCATATCGCAAGAAACTTCGATTGGCGTTCTTGCGCCGCCTCTTACTTTGAGCGTAAAACAAAGCTGATTTTTCATGGGTGATTGCCTCCGTATTTAGATTTTGACGGTGGAGTTTCCACCAACGTTCTGCTAAAGGGCCGATAGTTCGCGCAATTTACGCTTGAGAGCAAGATAATCCACCGTAACAAGACCAGTTTCCGCAACCTCGATAATGTCTGATACTGCGCGAATTTTGGCCTTTAGCTGTTGTACGCTGTCGGGTACGCTTCCACCAGTACCAACAGGACGATCCTTTTCGAAATAACCCTTCGGGGCTAAATCTGCAATTCCCATAAAACCCTCCATATAATTAAATGTAAAGTACCCGATTGCGTACAAC
>CAZWME010000945.1:0-2329 GCA_964634515.1 uncultured Pirellulales bacterium
GCTCTTGTAATACTATGTTTTCTGTCATCATATTATATCCTCTGTTTCTTATGTTATCGGCTTAACAAGTCGGGTACTTTGTTTTTTTATGTGTTATCAGATTTATTTTTGTACTCCATTAAAGCATACGAGATACATTACAGAACGCCCCTCAGCTTAAAATCGTTAGCGGACACATAGATTTCTTGGTCCGAAAAGACAGTATTTGTTACAATAACGACAGCTATAAACAGGGAAAAGACAAGTAATTCTTAGTAGATTGGATATTAAAAGAAGGAAAATACGCCAAAATCAAACTTTTATGCTGCTTTTGTCCAATACCGTCCGAATAATTTTGTTTATCATCTTCATGCTGATGGGCTTGGCAATAAATTCTTTTATTCCTATTCTCTTAACCTCCTCGGGACAGACATCTTCAGGAAACACCGTGCAAAGAATTATTGGGATGTCGGGCCTAATCGAAAGTAGCTTTTCAGACAATTGTGTACCGATCATATTCGGCATAACCTGGTCCGTAATGACAAGATCGAATTTTTCAGGCTCCTCCTGAAATGTCTCGAGTGCGTCGGTACTGTTGGTCCTGGCAATGACGTCAAATCCGAGCCGTTCCAATATTTGTCTGGTAGAATTAATTATCATCTCTTCATCATCCACCAGGAGTATCAGCTCACTTTCCTTAGTATCCAACTGCGAGGATTGAAGTTCCTGAATTTCGTCACTTTCAAGCCTGGGAAGGAATATATCAAATGTAGTGCCCTGGCCCGGCGTACTGCTGACAGCTATAGCCCCATCATGGCTTTTTATGATTCCATGAACTACAGAAAGTCCCAGTCCGGTTCCCTCATTCATCTCTTTTGTTGTAAAGAACGGTTCGAAGATTCTTTCGACAATTTCTTTCTCTATTCCATATCCGGAATCACTTATGCTGAGCTTAACATAGCGACCGGGTCCCAGATGCTCATCCCCGATTCTTGTCTCAGAGGTAAGATCGACATCCTCGAGATTGACTTCCAGCAGTCCGCCATTCTCGCGCATTGCGTGCGAGGCATTTGTACAAAGATTAACCAGTACCTGATGAATTTGAGTTGAATCGGCCAGAACCATACTGGAATCGGCATGAATCTTTCGACTGATTTTGATTGTTGCAGGCAATGATGACCGAAGCATTCCGAGAACTTCCTTGACAATAGAGCTAATCTGTACCGGCTCTTTTTCCTGTTCCTGCTGGTCCTTTCGGCTAAAGGTTAAAATCTGCTTCACCAGCTTTGCCGCGCGGTTAACGCAGGTAACTATTTGTTCCAGATATTCCCGCACGGAATTATCCCCTGGAAGGTCATCAAGCGACAATTCCAGGTAACCCTGCATTGCCCCCAGTATATTGTTGAAATCATGTGCAATACCTCCTGCCAGTGTACCAACAGCTTCCATCTTCTGTTTCTGACTAAGTTGAAGTTCCAGCTCCATTTTTTCCTTTTCAGCCTTCTTCCGCTTGGTAATATCAAGGCCGTAGGCATTTACATAACCTGATTCAACAATCGGTTGTAAAGTTATAAAAAACGTATGGCCATCATCACAATCCAACTCATATGTCGCCCTTGTGCCTGAACCGAAAACATCCTCTATCTTCTTGCACCAAACCTCGGGTAAAAGCTGACCTTCCTGAACCTGCCATGTTTTAAGAACAGGTGAGCTGGAATCATTCGCATAAATAATTTTACAATCTTGCGATATCCTGAAGACGGGATTGGGATCTTCGCTCGGAAATTTAGCCAAATTTTTAATTTCTTCGATCGCCCTTTTGCTCTCAGTTATATCCCGGATTATTCCTTGTGCAATCTCTTTCTTATTAACCTCCATTGTTGAAACAGCAATAGTCACCGTTCTTTTTTCCCCGCTTCCTGTCAGGATTTCTGCCTCAATATTGCTGTTTGGCTCTTTGCCTGATTGAACTAACAGACTATGATATCGTTCGGCATTCTCTTCAGGGTAGAGCCTGGTATGATGTTGCTCAACGATCTCTTTTCGCCCTCTTCCAAAGAGTTCCTCGGCTGCTTTGTTACAGTTTGTGATAACACCACTATCGACATCTATCCACACAATAGCATCCTGCGCATTGGCAAATGCCAGCCTGAACTTGTTTTCACTATCCTGTAACGCCCTGCTTGCTTTTCTTTGCTCAGTGATGTCAGATATGATATGAACGGCTCCAATAAAATTCCCATCATTGTCTATTAAAGGATCTACCTTAATATTTAGCCATTTGTCACCGATTTCAAAATCTTTTGTCTCACTGCGGCGAGATTCATACATGCGCACTAATGGACACCTG
>CAZWME010000946.1:0-2328 GCA_964634515.1 uncultured Pirellulales bacterium
GACGGCGACCTGCTCGACCTCGGGCTCTTTCATTCCGCGAGTGGTAATAGCTGGTGTTCCTATACGCAGGCCGCTCGGGTTGAAGGGCGGCGCGGGGTCGCCGGGGACAGTGTTGTAGTTGGTGACAATTCTTGCGCGGTCGAGCGCCTTTGCGAGTTTTTTGCCCGGGATATTTTTGTTTCTCAGGTCGATTAGAATCAGGTGGTTGTCTGTTCCGCCTGATACGAGGTTGAAACCGTATTCAAGCAGCTTATTTGCCAGTGCCTTTGCGTTTTTGACTACCTGCTTTGCATAAGCGACAAATTCGGGTGTATCGGCTTCAGCCATTGCGACGGCTATAGCTGTGAGTGTGTGCATATGGGGGCCACCCTGAAGGCCGGGGAAGACAGCCTTATCGACCTTTTCGGCATACTCGGCCTTACACAGGAGCATCCCTCCGCGGGGTCCGCGAAGGGTTTTATGCGAGGTTGTCGAGACTACGTCGGCATATGGTACAGGGCTTTTATGTATGCCAGCAACGACGAGGCCGGCAATGTGGGCTATGTCACTGATGTGGTAGGCACCGACGTTTTTGGCTATTTGGCCGAACTTTTCGAAGTCAATTTCACGTGGATAGGCGGTGGCGCCGGAGACGATTACCTTCGGTTTGTGTTTTTTTGCAAGGTCGGAGATATGGTCGAAGTCCAGCCTGCCGGTCTCGTGGTCCACGGGGTATGGGACGGATTTATAAAATTTGCTGGTTACGGACACTTTCCAGCCGTGGGTGAGGTGTCCGCCGTGGACAAGGGACAGGCCCATAATAGTGTCACCGGGATTTATTAATGCGGAGTAGGCGGCGAGATTCGCGACCGAGCCGGAATAGGGCTGGACATTTGCGTGGTCGGCCTTGAATATTTTTTTGACGCGATCGGTTGCCATTCTTTCGATAAGGTCGGTTACCTGCTGACCTTCATAGTATCGTTTGCCGGGGTAGCCTTCGGCGTATTTATTCGTAAGGCAGCTTCCGCTGGCCAGCATTACGGCCTTTGAGACGTAGTTTTCTGATGGAATCAGGCGTATTGAGCCGCTCTGGCGTGCGGCCTCCTGCCGCATCAGCTCATAAATCTGCGGGTCATACTGTTCAAGGGCATTTACCATATTAGTTACTCCCCAAACTTTCAGTTTAGATTGCTTTTGGGATATTTCAGACGCCGAATAATGCGTTTGCGGCTTTTTATAGCACAGGGCGAGATTTTATACAAGTAATTATTTGTTTGTTGACAAAAATCAGCCGAAGATTATCATAAATTATTTAAATTATATACGGAAACCGAATTGGTACAGAGTATGGTGGAAGAAAATAATCAGAACTTGGCCAAGGCCAAGGTTTTTTTTGCGAAAGCCCGTGCGGTAGCCCAGACAAATAATATCGATTATGCGATTGATATGTATCTGCAGGGTCTGCGTTATAGTCCTGATGCGCTTGAGGCGGGGCACCTTCCGCTTTGTGAGCTGGCTTTGCAGCGGCAGGGAAAAGGCGGCAAGAAGCCTTCGATGGTCGAGAGGATGAAGGGTTTGCGTGGCAAAACGCCGCTTGAGCAGATGCTTAGCGCCGAGGCTCTTTTCGCAAAGGATCCGGATCATTTGCCTTATGCCGAGGCGATGCTAAAGGCAGCAGTGGCGGGCGGGTATAACAAAACGGCGGGCTGGATAGCCAACCTGGTTTTTCAGACTAATAATGCATCCAAAAAGCCATCGGCCCAGACCTATATCCTTTTGAAGGATTCTTATGCGGCTTTAGGGCAATTTGACAAAGCGGTTGGTGCCTGTCAGCGGGCGTCGAGGCTGCGGCCGGAGGATGGGGCGTTAGCGGACGAGTTTAAGAACTTATCAGCCGAGCTGACAATGTCCAAGGGTAAATATGACCAGGAGGGGGATTTTAGAAAGGCCATTAAGGACCGTGAGGGGCAGGAGAAACTCCATGCACAGGCGGGGGTCATTAAGACAGAGGACTACCGGGTTACGGCGGTAGAAGATGCGCGGAAAAAAATGGCCCAGAATCCGAACATTCCTGCCAATATATTCGGTATGGCGGATGCACTGGCAGGGATGGAGACGGACCAGGGGGAAAATGACGCTATAGCTCTGCTGGAAAGTACCTACAAGGCCAAGCAGGATTACAGCTATAAACAGCGGTCGGGCGAAATCAGGATGAAACAACTGAGACGGAAAATAAGGGAGGCGAAAGATTGCCTTGAAAAAAAGCCCGATGATGCGAATATCAAAGCGGCATTCGAACAGCTCTCGAAGCAGTTAAACGATGTCGAGCTGGAACATTACCGCCTTACC
>CAZWME010000947.1:0-2321 GCA_964634515.1 uncultured Pirellulales bacterium
CAGGCTCCAGGGAATCATTACTGGGAACTAAGGCCTTGGCAGGAGCCCCGGGCATTATGAGCGATGTTTCCACGATACTGCTGATTGGGCCATAAGAAATATCGGGGGCCTGTTTCGGATACTCTGGAAAAAAATCCCAGGCTACGGTTTCGCCATCCGGGCGGACCAATCCCAGATACTCACCACTGCCGTTCAGTCTAAAATTGGTATGTAACACCCCCAGAGGGTCTCTCCGATTTTTTCCGGAGGCAAAAACAACTAAATAACCATCGGGCTCGATTATTACATCCGGAAACGCCCACTTTGTCAGGTTGTTGACATCATCCGTGAGATACCACCCATCCAGGTTGACCGGGTTCATTCCGGCATTGTGTATCTCGATCCAGTCCGATTCATCACGGTCCTCGTCATCGAGACCATTATCATTCACGGCCATGAACTCACTTATCCGGATTAACTCCTGTGCCCGGATCATAGGAGAAAGGTTGATGGTAAGAACGAATATAAGGAGAAAAAAAAGAGTCACCCAATATCTCATAAGAACAGCATCCCTCCGTGTTCAGATCAGCAAAATATAAAGCACCGCTTTCCACAGCCGATAAGCTTTATAACGACATAAGATATTATAACATAAAGTACTACATTACACAATAGGTTCTCTCCAGACCAGGAGAAAGGAATAACCAAATGATGTTCGATACAGCAGTTCAACCGGCATTGCCTATGTCGGCCTGAGCCTTAACACCGATATATGCATAATTCGATAGATTTCCCTTGACTGGAAGGTGGCTGATTTGGTATAAAATAGACAGGAAAGGATGTGTTCGCGAAGAGCACACAACTGTTTATTTTCAATATCTTGCGAACGCAATCCCAGTATTTTTCCAAATTGAGGAGGAGTTATTATGCAATCTACAGAATTGCAGCAAAAGCGTTGTGCCCGGCGGTTATGTTATTTCTTATTTCAACCAACATACTATTTTATTTTCTAAAGGAGTTCTATTATGTCTAATCCACTAAGGGACGCCTTACGGCGGAAATTGATTTGTTTATTCATTCTTTTGGTTCTGAGCTTGGCCGGCAAAACCTCAGCCGACCTCGTAGCTCACTGGCAGTTCGATGAAACTTCAGGCAGCGTGGCGAATGATGCATCAGGCAATGGTAACAACGGCACCTTAAAAGGCGACCCACAGTGGGTGCCCGGCAGGATTGGAGGTGCGATTCAGCTCGACGGTGACGGCGACTATGTGGACGTCGGCAGCGTGGGAATAAGCGGAATTGACCAAAGAACAATGGCCAGCTGGGTAAAGGCAGGCACCACAGACATAGCACCCTGGACAAGCGTCTTCGGTTTCGTCCCGGATGGCGATACAGATGGCACTTATTATGATATTGAAGTGGACGATGCAGGCAATTATATTGTCTTCGTGGGCGGCTGGGGGGCTATATTCATTCCCGTCGATACGCAATGGCACCATTTTGCTGTAACATATACTGGACAAGGGGGAAGCTGGTTTCTTGACGGCCAGCTTGTTGACAGCCTCGACGGAGAAGTAGGGACAATTGACCAGGTTAGAATAGGCGCAAGGCTCAGTACCTCCAATTACTTCCCGGGCCTGATAGATGATGTGCGAATCTACAACACGGCACTGAAGTTAACTGAGATAAAAAAACTGATGGCTGGCCCAAAGGCCTACGATCCCATTCCAGCCGATGGTGTTCTATACTTCGACAAATGGGTCAGTGTTGGCTGGGTGCCGGGAAATTCTGCGGTCTCGCACGATGTCTATTTCGGCGAAAATTTCGCTGATGTAAACGATGGCACCAACGAGACTTTTCAGGGCAACCAAACCGAAGAGTATTTCATCGCCGGCCTTCCCGATTCTCCATCTCCCGATGGCCTTGTTCCCGGCAAAACCTACTACTGGAGGATTGACGAAGTCCAGGCCGATGCTATAACAAAACATAAAGGAGATGTCTGGAGCCTTACTATTCCATCCAAAATCGCCTACAATCCCGACCCTGCTGATGGTGCCGAGTTTATAGATCCTATCAGCATCCTTACCTGGACGCCGGGTTTCGAGGCGAAACTGCACACGGTATATTTTGGAGAAAACTTTCACGATGTCAACAACGCCTCCGGTGGATTTCCTCAGGGACCTGCAACCTATAAACCAGACCTGCTTAAACCAGATAAGACCTACTATTGGCGGGTTGATGAGTTTGATACAGTCAATACGAACAAAGGCAACGTCTGGAGTTTTACCGTTAAGGGTGCCGCCGAAAGCCTGATTCCATCTAACGGCGCTGTGGATGTAACG
>CAZWME010000948.1:0-2321 GCA_964634515.1 uncultured Pirellulales bacterium
TTCACAATCAATAAAGTGATTATAGGCAGCAAAGAATACGACTTTACCGGAACAAAAAGTGCTTCCATAGGAATTTAGACAATATCCATAACCGACAGTGGTTGTATTATTACTTCTGTATTTGGCTTAGCCAGTTCTCGTGCAGGTTTGTCAGCCGATTGACCATATCAGGATTGGAGCCGGCAATGTTTTTTGTTTCGGTGGCATCCTGTGCGATATTAGATAAGAATGTTTCAGCTTTCGGGAGCTTGCGTCCTTTATAATCGGTAGCAGGGCCGTTGTGGACCAGTTTCCAGTTGCCTTCTCGAACAGCCCAGTGTTTGCCTCGGCTTGTCTGCCAGTGAATGACTTTGTGGGGCGAGGGGGCGTCGGGGGATTCGATAATTGAAACGATGCTTTTGCCGTCGATTTTATGTTCGGGCGGTTTGATTCGGCAGTATTGAGCGATTGTGGGCATCCAGTCGATACTGACTGCTGTCTGGTTGCGAACTGCGTTTTGAGGGATATGCCCGGGCCAGGAAACGATACAAGGAACCCGGATGCCTCCTTCCCAGAGTGTAAATTTATGGCCACGAAATTCTCCTGAGCTTCCGCCGCCGGAGAAGGTTCGCTGTTCTACGGAATGGCCGTGGTCGCTGAGGTAAATAATAAGTGTATTTTCTCGCAGGCCTGATTCGTCAAGAAGGTCGATAACTTTACCGACCATTTCATCCATTGTGGAGATGAAGGCCGCATACATACGGCGGGGGGCGTCGAGGTGCTGGTATTTTTTTCGCCACTTTTCTTTTCCCTGCAGCGGGTAATGGGGCATATTAATGGCCCAGTAGAGGAAAAACGGCTGCTCCTTATTTTCATTGATGAAATTTTTGCATTCATCGACCATAAGGTCACCGAAAAATTCTCCATCGTGCCAGACTTCCCGGCCGTTGCGCCACAGGTCATGACGGTTGGGGCCGGACCAATAGAAAAAGTGTGAGTAATTATCGATACATCCGCCCATATGCCCGAACGAAGAATCATAACCCTGACCATTGGGCATCGTCTCGGGCGTATAACCCAGGTGCCATTTGCCGACGTGGCCGGTTGCGTAGCCCGCTGCTTTCATCATTTCTGCAATAGTAATTTGTTCTGTGGGCATGCCGGTGTGACCCGGCTGCGAGGAGACATTGCCCGGTACGCCGGCTCCCTGGGGATACCGGCCGGTCATTAACGTCGCGCGGGAAGGTGAACAAACCGGCGCTCCGACATAGAATTGAGTGAAGCGTGTTCCTTCTTTGGCAAGTCGGTCCAGATTGGATGTGTAGAGGTCTTTCGAGCCGTAGCAATTGACGTCTATCGTGCCCTGGTCGTCGGTCAATATCAGGATTACGTTGGGTTTTCTCGCAGCTCGTCGTTTGCCGAATACAGAGCTGCCGACTATGAGTGAACCGGCTGTAAGGCCCAATATTTTCAGGAAGTCTCTTCTTGTTTGTCTGTTCATATTTTCATCTCTCTTTTTTAGTAGTCCTTAAAAGTATTCATCCATCCCGGCCAGTCACCCGGCAGCACTCCGCCGGCAATTGTCCAGATACCGTTTGTATTGGAATTGCTGCTCCATTTCAACGTCCATAATTCCTTGAGTCCTATCCTTCGAACCGAGAAATCCAGAAAGGCTGCATTCGTAGCTGCGTTATGCCGGTTAAGGCAGACACGTCTCATATTGTCATCTCTCCATTGGCCGGTGCTGCTTTCCGTTTGTCCTTCATATTCCGGAGGTAAATCATGGTCAAGTGGTCCTGCTCCATACCATGAACAGTCTTGAAACAGGGGAATTTGGTTTGCGCTTTCAACGTTACGCCCTTTGAAGTAACCATCATGGGATTGGTCCGTTCTTCTGTTATAAACCCAGCGGTTTATACCATAACTGCCGTAATCTTGTTGTGCTACGTAGTCACTATCGAGAGAGCCTTCGCCCCAGGTTCCAAATGTTCCTCCGGACCTGTCTGGATTGGCGGCCTCCGGGCAGCATGCGCTTAGTTTTCGGTCTCTGTGTTGGTTTTGCAGCACCCACCTCCATCTGCCGCTACTGTCACCGTATGCAAAATAGCCGTCGTTGTCATCCATATAAATCGAAAACACAAGCGCCCATTGTCGCAGGTTTGTCTGGCAGGTAACCGCTCTTGCCTGGTTTTTTACCCGGTGTAAGGCCGGCATCAATATCGACATCAGTAATGCAATGATAGCGATTACCACCAGAAGCTCTATCAGGGTGAAACCCTTTTCTATGGACATAATAACATCTTTTTGACCAAACATATTCTTTGTCTCACAGGTGCCAGACT
>CAZWME010000949.1:0-2318 GCA_964634515.1 uncultured Pirellulales bacterium
TAGCGAATTCCTTTTGCACGTTGATAATTGCGTTTTCGGCAAAGAACACCTTTCCGTCCCCAATTGAGGCGGTAATATTGGCAATGCGCTTGCCAGTATGCTGCCAAATGATTTCGCCGGTGTCCGGATCCATTGCGAAAACCATATCACCGACCATCATATTGTCCGTTATTGAACCAATGTCACTGTTGTAATTCTCCCATTTCGGAAAGTTTGTCATCGGAGACCATTTGGCATTGGATCGTTTGTAAGCCCAGCTTATGGCATCGCTCGGCTGAGGGTATTTGGCCCGAAACTCAGCAGCATATCCCTGCTTGAGCGGCAGGGCTCTGATACCGATCAGCATATTGTTCGCAAAGGAGACGTAGCCCCAACGACGCAGGCTGCCGTCGTTGGCTTTTGGGATACTGTACCGGCGTATGGTTTTACCGGTTGCGGGGTCGAGCCGGTAGCAAACATCATTCGCCGCCACATATAGCGCTTCTTTCGTAAGGGCCAGATTCCCCCCGTCAATATCCACGCGGGCCCGCACAGCCCCGGGAATCTCTCGCTGCCACAGGGGGGTACCATTAAACGCATCGTACGCCATGACCACTTCTTCGCCCTGCACGAAAAGTCGTCCGTCGAGGGCCAGGGGACTTTGAGCCTTGGCGTGACGTTCAACCATCTGCTGTGAGCCCGGTTCACCATACCAGAGTAATCCCAAGGGTCCTTCAACTGTTTCATCATTGGAACAGGCTGTGTTTTGGGGATTGCCATATTGCTGTGTCCATCCGGAAGCGCCATCCAAGCCGGGACGTTTAAAATTAAACCATTTCTGTTCCCCCGTTTCACCATCGGGAAAGGCTGCGACAATCATACCACCGTAGGGTCTGAGAACGTGCCCGAGTTGTTCGCGAGATATACTGACTTGGCCGGAGGTCAATAATCCTTCGGAGGTAACCAAATTGGCGAAATAGGGTGGTAGATCTTCAACATCCCACGGCTCAACGACCACGCGCGCACCCCACAGTCCGGCTTGCTCAAGTTTCTGCCGTGCATTTTCACGTTCACCCGGATCTTTTTCCAAGCCGATGATCTTCAATTCGGTTCGTTGGGCCAGTTCATACGCAAGTCGTCCAGTATCACATTCGAGTATCAGCGCGTAGCCTTTGGTAATGCTGCTGTCGGCGATAATCCTTTCTGCTGCCTTTCGATAGAACTCGGCTCTCTCATCATCCGGATAAGGATGGGGATTAACCTTGGATTCTATGATCTTTACTTTTTTCCTTTTATACCGGGCAAAGCAATAAATCGGCCCTTTGTTGGAACTTACGATGAGATTACCCGGTGCTGCCGCCATGCTCACGGCCGTGCCGTCAATACTTCCCTGCCACACTTTTTTGCCGGTTTTGGCCTCAATTCCAACGACTTGATCGATACCTCCAACATACAGAATATCTCCGGTCAATATCACTGATCGAAAGCCCCGGCCGGCATAAAACCATTCAAAGCTCGATTTCTTTTCTTTCTTTTCGGACAAGGCTAACTCACTTATCGTGCGGGAGGTCGCTTTGATTTGTTCTTCGATTTTGGTTTTGTCTGCGGCTTGTGCGGTTTTGAGTTTACCTTTTAGTCTATCGAGTTCCTTTCCCAGGGCGTTTCGCCGATTCGACAGAGTTTTGACTTTTCTTTCTGCCTCGGAGAAGACGACTCGGTTGATTGCGTAAACTCCCTGCTCGGTTACAAGATATGAATGGTGCTTGTTCATGACCATATCGATACCCGGAAACCAGGCGAAGGCGTCCCCCTGGCGACGGCCGGTTTGAGGATCGTAGGCAACCTTGTGAGGTGTCCCTGAGTAGTCCACACCGGCGATGAGGTGCTTCTGATCGAGCAGAGCCCAGGACCCGCCCCGCTTGCCGCTGGTTGCAGCAAAGAACAAAAATTTCCCCGTTCGGCGATCGAATCCGGCGGGCATAGCCCTGCCCGATGGGAAGTACAACACATTTTTTGAAGCTACCAGATACCCTTGCGGTGAAATACCGCCGTAATCGAGTTCATGGGCCTGATCACCGATGGTGTCGTTCTTCCATATCACGCTGCCGTCCGTGGCATCAAGAGCGCACAAATAGACCCCCTCGTAGGGAAATACACCAGCCCCGCAGTAAGCTACGTTGCCATCCACCAATACGCCAGTCCTGACGGGCCACAGGGAAATCAGCCGCCCGTTTCCAATCACTTTTTCATCACTCGGTCCCAGTCGGAACTTCCATTTAAGAACTCCGGTGCGGGCATCGAGACAATAGACATGCCCGTCGTCGGAACCTACATATAAC
>CAZWME010000950.1:0-597 GCA_964634515.1 uncultured Pirellulales bacterium
GCTACAACGACATTAATGAAGGTGAACCCGGGAGCAACAGGATATATCTTGCCTGGATTGACGGATTCGAAGATCCAGCCAACGGTTCTGTTGTTGGGTATGCAAATCCACCTTTTGCCGAGCAGAAAATCGTTCACGGTGGCTCTCAGTCGTTACCGCTTGCCTACGACAATAGTGCCGGAAACTCTGAGGCGACTATGGCGCTGACTTTTCCACGTGACTGGACGGTAAATAATATTGGCATATTGACGATTTGGTTTAGAGGTGATCCGGCTAATGCCGCTGAGCTGATGTATGTCGCTCTTAACGGCAGCGCGGTTGTCTCTAATGATAATCCTGCCGCAGCGCAGATATCTACCTGGATCCAATGGGATATAGATCTTCAGGCGTTTGCGGATCAGGGTGTAAACCTTGCTAATGTTAATACGATTAGCCTTGGTTTCGGTGATAAGAGCAACCCGCTGGCCGGTGGTTCAGGTATGGTGTTCTTCGATGATATTCGTCTTTATCGACCGGAACCGTAATCGGAAGCGTCTTAAGCAGCAAATTATTTATTGCCATGAGGTGAGTTTTGTAAGACCTGTTGAAGACAATAAG
>CAZWME010000950.1:607-2317 GCA_964634515.1 uncultured Pirellulales bacterium
TGGCCAGAGCACGGTCATCTTAACTTTTTTGTAGGAGGACTATTATGTTTAAGAAATTGATATGTTTTGTTTCTGTTGTTTTATTGCTGGGATCGGTCAGCCATGCTGCGGACATACAGTGGACTGATCTTGGCGCCGATCACCTATGGAGCACCCCGGAAAACTGGGAGCCGGTGAGAGTCCCTACTCTGGCCGACGAGGTTTTAATCGACGCACCGGCTGCAGCGGAACCAAACGGCCCGGTTATTCAGGATGGGATCGATGCAAAGGCTAAAGGTATTTATACCGAAGCGGCCGGAGAGCCCACCCTGACGATAACAGGCGGAACGCTTGAGGTGGCAGAATGGATTTGGTTTGGCGACGGACTTGATTCCTTTGGCATCTGGGACATGACCGGCGGTGATGTAACCATTGGAAGTGAATTCGAGCTTGGATGGGGCGGAGGCGCAGGCACACTGACTATGACCGGCGGTACAATCAGCGCCTTCGAGGCTGTAATTCCCACAGGTAGCGGAGCATTTGGAGAAATTTTCCTTTGTGGAGGCACTTATAACGTTACCAAGGCTGGTGGTCTCGATGTGAAATCGAATGGAATTATAGATATCACCGAAGGCATATTGGTATTAGAAGGTGATGATACTGTCAAAGTCAATGACCTTATCGCCGCAGGTCTGATTACTTCCTATGGAGGTGATGGCATATTTGAATTGGACTTTGACGGCAGGAATCCCGGCAAGACTACGTTAACTGCTGTCGCAATTGAAAAAACCATATTGTTTGCAGAGGATTTCGAAGGCCTGGCTTTGGGTCCGAACGTCGATGAGGTAGTCGCCGGCGATGCAGTCTGGACGGACACGCCGCCGGAAGGCTGGATCGTTGACGAAAGTGGTATTCCCGGGCTTGGTATGGACGAAACCGACGGTGTTACCGAATGGGCAGGATGGGCCTTCGCCGACAAGGAATGGTGGATCCAGGCAGCCGAAGATCAGGACCGTTCTCTTTTCGAGCTGGCAAGCGGTATTGTAGCTGTTGCAGACCCGGATGAGTGGGATGACGACGAACGTCTGCCGATACCTATTGCTGTGGACCCCTATGATACCTGGCTTACTACACCTGCAATTAAGATTTCCGGTGCTGAACCTGGTACACTTGAACTCAAGTTTGATTCGAGCTGGCGTTCTGAGTTTGATGACAACTATCATCAGACTGCGAGTATAAGCGCCTCCTTCGATGGCGGAGAACCTGTCGTGGTGATGTTGTGGGAATCGGATGAAGCAAGCGCTAACTACAAGCCCTATGCCACAAATGAAACTGTCATTGTCGCTCTGGACAATCCCGAAGGTGCCAAGAAACTTGTTTTGACATTTGGTTTGTTCGACGCCGGTAATGACTGGTGGTGGGCGATTGACAACGTGGAAGTCCGCGGCGTTGTTCTCTCTCAGGACCCGGTTGATCCCGGTACTGATGGTCTCGTAGCGTACTACCCACTTGATGGCGATCCTAATGACAGCTCCGGCAACGGTATTGATGGGACCATCACCAACGCTGAGACCGGTGGCCTGGGCGATGGCGGCTCGGTTTGGGTTGACGACCCGGAACGTGGCACAGTCATTAGTTTTAACGGCACGGCCGAAGGTGCTTTTGTTCGCGCAGGAGAAATTCCTCAAATGACACTGACCAACGACTTTACATGGTCCTTTTGGGCGAGCC
>CAZWME010000951.1:0-2316 GCA_964634515.1 uncultured Pirellulales bacterium
TCAAACAGGGCAAATTGAATGCCGAGGTCGGAATAGTTATCAGTTCACGCTCAACAGTAGCCGGTGTCGAGAGAGCGAAAAACGCCGGACTTGAAGTAAAAATAATCCGCAGAAAGGACCACCCCGACGTCGATGAATTCAGCAAACGTATTGAAGCCGAGCTTGTTGGGGCAAATGTTGACCTTGTTATCCAGGGCGGCTGGCTTTGTCTGTGGAAAATACCCGACCGATATGAAAATCGCGTAATGAACATACATCCGGCTTTGCTTCCGAGCTTTGGCGGACAGGGAATGTGGGGACATCACGTCCATGAGGCGGTATTAAAATCAGGCTGCAAAATAAGCGGCTGTACGGTTCATTTTTGCACAAACGAATATGATAAAGGGCCAATAATCGTCCAGAGAAGTTGTCAGGTCAAAGATGATGATACTCCTGAGACTCTTGCAGCCAGAGTCTTTGAGCAGGAATGTATAGCATACCCGCAGGCGATAAATCTGTTCGCCGAAGGTAAAATGCTAATTCAAAACGGGTTGGTTAAGGTAAAGTCGTGACTGAGAGCTGATGATTTAACAGAGATTTTTCGGCTGTGTTATTTTCTCGGCAATTACTATACGACAGCATCGACGTAACTAAGCAGGATACACAATCAGCAATTGTCCCGTTGCTACTTTGATTTTGCAACGGCAGGTTCGCTTCCCTTTGGCTCTTTTACCTCAACGCCTTCAAATTTCAGATGCTCTTCGTCCAGTACGTCAATTTTTATAAGGTTTTTACCCTTGAATTTGCCACCTAATACAGATTCTGAAATCGGGTCCTCTATATAATGTTCGATAGCTCTTCGCAGCGGTCTTGCGCCGAATTCAGGATTGTAACCTTTATCGATGAGAAATTCTTTGGCCTGGTCGGTCAGCTCCAGTTTTAAGCCGTGGTCAACAAGCCGCTTAAACACCTTTGCAAGTTCATATTCAACGATAATTTGCAGATTTTCTCTTGATAACGCCTTAAAGACTATAGTGTCATCAAGCCGGTTTAAGAACTCCGGTCTGAAGTGATGCTCTACCTCTTTCTGAAGGACATCTTTCATCTTCTCATAATTCGCTTCAGGGCTCTTTTTGCCGAAACCAAATCCGGATTGGTTTTTAATCAGGTCGGCGCCGATGTTGCTGGTCATAATAAGAATGACATTCTTAAAATCGATTCTTCGTCCGAAGCTGTCCGTCAGCCTGCCCTCGTCCATAATCTGCAGAAGCATATTGTACACGTCCGGATGTGCCTTTTCTATCTCATCCAGAAGCAGAACAGAATAAGGCCTTCGTCTAATCCTTTCTGTCAATTGTCCACCTTCTTCGTAACCGACATACCCGGGAGGAGCGCCTACCAGCCGGCTGACGTTGTGCTTTTCCATAAATTCACTCATATCCAGTCGGATGAGAGAATTCCTGTCGCTGAATAAAATCTCAGCAAGGGCCTGTGCCAAAAGTGTTTTACCTACCCCGCTGGGACCAAGAAGTATAAAGCAGCCCATCGGGCGATTCGGGTCCTTCAGACCACTCCTGCTGCGTCTTACTGCTTTGGCTAAAGCGGTAATTGCCTCATCCTGCGAAACAACCGTCCTATGCAGCTCAGTTTCAAGCTCCAGAAGTCTCTGGGTTTCTTTTTTCTCCAGCTTCGTTAATGGCACACCCGTCATGTTGCTGACAACCTCTGCGATCGTCTCTACATCAACTATGCCGGTTACTTCTTTGTTTTCATCGTACCATTTTTTATGCAGTTGCGTCTTATCATCCAGGAGCTGCTGTGCCTCATCCCTCAATGACGCCGCTCGCTCATAGTCAGCATCTCGAACCGCTGCGTCTTTTTCTTTTTGTAGTTTTTCTATTTTTTCTTCTATCTGTGTCAAATCAAGCGGCGGAGTCATATTCTTGAGTCGAATCCGAGCACCGGATTCATCGATAACATCAATCGCCTTGTCCGGCAGGCATCTGCCGGTGATATACCTGGTCGATAGCTCTACTGCCTGAAAAAGGGCTTCATCGGTAAAGTGGACCCTGTGATGCTCCTCATAGCGGTCCTGAAGTCCTCTGAGAATATCTAAGGTCTCGTCTTTTGAAGGCGGCTCGACAATTATCGTTTGAAACCGTCTCTCAAGGGCGCCGTCTTTTTCGATATGCTTTCTGTACTCGTCCAGAGTAGTAGCACCGATACATTGAACTTCTCCCCTGGCAAGGGCAGGCTTTAACACATTCGATGCATCAATGGCGCCTTCGGCTCCGCCGGCTCCTACGAGTGTATGAAGCTCATCGACGAACAAAATAA
>CAZWME010000952.1:0-2305 GCA_964634515.1 uncultured Pirellulales bacterium
CGGCGGCACCATTAACTGGCGTCGGGCGACCGGCCCAGACAGGCAGCAACAATACGGACTGAGGAATTATTTCCTTGCTTAATGAAGGATTGGACCAAGACAGGTTTGCCTGCATGTTGGCACCACCACCGTATCCACCACCTGACAAATTAGCTATTTCCAGGACTATCGGGACCATTCCAACTTCAAGGTCAACCCTGCCCTGGTACTCGATAGCCATATGATGCGCCATCCAGTTATTGACTATCAACTGATCGTCCACCCAGAGGCGTACACCTTCAAAAACATTGATATAGAACGTATAGGTCTCTGTGTATGGTATGTTTAATACACCTGTCCATCTGGCGGAGAATACAGGAGCACTAACTCCCGGACCGGGTGAATCTCCGCCCCAGTTATAGTCAACACCGGGTTCGACGCGGGTCAGAATCGGTGGACCGGACAAATCCAGATTATTCCAGTATTGGCCTTTGATACCTCCAATGCTGGCATCCCCCGTAGTAAAGCTCCAGACATCGCCCTTAAGTGTATTAGCGCCATCGTACTCATCAACACGCCAGTAGTAAGTCTTGCCCAGTTCAAGAGTATCAAGTGCATAAGTCGTAGCAATCTGAGGCGCACCACCTGCGGCACTTTCAACCTCTTCGGAAGTTTCGCCGAAATAGACAGTGTGCATCTTCCCGCCCTTGCCAGCACTCCAGCTTAGGTCCGCTTCCGGAGATACAAGCCTCGCGTTATCCGGGGGATTTGGCTTCCATGCAGTATTGGGGGGAATCGTAAATCTCCAGAGGTCACCTGCCCATGGACTGGACGGGTCGGCATCGTTGACCTCATCGACACGCCAATAGTAAGTCGTACCCGGGACAAGGCCATCGGGGTAAAGGAATCCGGGGAATCCAACAACGAGGAACGGTGAAGGCTGGTTGCCGATGAAGGTATCACCGATTCCTTTGATTACATCATCCATACTGGTGCCAAGATAGATATCGTGTGAGGCTGCAAAAGTGCCCGGTGTCCAGCCCAGTGTCGCCCAGGTATCCTCATGTATAGCGCGGTCGGCAGGAAACGGGGTGTTAGCCGCCGGATTTCCGCCAAGTCTTTTTATCTCGCTCTCGGTGAGTGCCCGGTTGTAGATGCGGATATCGTCCATAACACCGTTGAACTCGTCACCGGCCGGTGCCTGTGACCATTTGGTCCCAATAAAAAGAGGACCGTCAGAAGTAGCTAAATTGTCGCTGAAGGCCGTTTCGCCAACCAGGACCCCATCGTAATAAACTCTAATCATTGAGTGGTCGTAAGTAGCAGCCAGGTGAGTCCACTCACCCTGTGGTGGTATGTTGCCCGTGATTTCAAAATTCGCAGCGGGTGGTAAGTGTACTCTGATATTGTTACCGCCTTCTTTAAGGAATCGATACTGGCTATCCGAACCTTCTGGACTTTTTTGTAGTATCCTATTGTTCCCCGTCCAGCTCGGATTTACCCAGGCGGCAATGGTAATTTGCTGGGTAGGATTTAACGATGGAGCATCTGGAACAAGCACATAATTATACGGGCCGTTGAATTCCATCGCTCCGCCAAGTTTACCTTCGGTGGTCCACGCCACGGGACCATGAAGGGTACCATCGTTTCCATTACCGGAAGAATCGTAGGCGACATTGCCTGTACCTTCATCGAACGTCCACCAGCCGACAAGAGCCGGATCGGTGTCGAGGTCAATGGCGCTAACTACAGATGTGTTAGCCAGAGACAACACCAGAACAAAAGAAACCAAATAAAACAATTTCTTAGACATAACAGTCCTCCTTACATAAGAATTAAAATAATTATGGATTATGCTTTGGCCACACACCAAAACACCCTTTACCTCCGACAAGCACTAACAATTTTAATTTTGATTTTTTATAGCTTTATAATATGTGCCTGTCTTCAACAGTTGTACCTGTAAAACCCCCGCTCTTGCTTTGACAAGAAAGCAATTGAGTACAGGCAACTTCAAATAATGAGACCGATAACAATTTTCACACTCCACACATTCAACCTATCTGATGCCCAGAGATTACCGTACGGCCTGCCACTACCTCCTTTCTTCAAATGGCAAATATTTGCCGTCTGTTGAAATGTAAAAATTCTATCCCCGAAGCATACAACCTCGGCTTCTCTCAACTTCTATTTTGTTGGTCTGTGTGGCCCGGAAAATGAAAAAAATGCAGAAGCTCCACCAGTAATAAAACAAAAACGCTCTTACATAGCGGGCCTTTAAGGGCACACGCTTCACCAAATTCCATATATAACAAATTATAAACCC
>CAZWME010000953.1:0-2301 GCA_964634515.1 uncultured Pirellulales bacterium
GGAATGGAGACTATCGAAGGATTCCTTACTCATCGCACGCGGGGTATCCCACCAGAAAATCGAAATAGGGCCATACTCCGTCAGTAATTGCTTAATCTCGGGAGCCGCCTTTTCCCGGACATACTCATCGAAGCTGACGCGTTCGATGGTCTTATCCCAATTGTTACCCATGCCACCGGGGTGATGCCAATCCTGGCACTGCGAGTAATAGAAGCCAAAACGAATCCCCTCTTCGCGGCAGGCCTGGGCTAGTTCCATCATAATGTCACGCTTGAACGGCGTAGCATCAACCACGTTGTAGGGGCTGCATTTGGAACCGAACATGGAAAAACCATCGTGGTGTTTAGCTGTGATGACCAGATACCTCATGCCTGTCTCCTTGGCCAATCGTACGAAAGCCTTGGCATCGAACTCGGTAGGATTGAACTTATCCACATTTTCCGTCTTATACTCGGCGATCGGAATCCGGGCCTTGTTCATCATCCATTCCGCACTATTGGTCGGCATCTTCCCCTTGTAAGCACCGCCAGTCACCGAATAGACACCCCAATGGACAAACATCCCAAAACGTGCCGTGTTCCACCACTGCATTTTGGCCGCGTGCTGCTCCGGTGTTTCTTTCGCATAGGACCAGGTCGAATCCGTTTCCGCGGCCAAAATAGAACTACAGAACAAGGCGCATAGTAAGCTACAGTACGTCAAACCGGACTTATGTCTTGTCGTCATCTTTGATAACCTCCAGTGAATATTTCAGAAAAGACTGCCAACAGGGGATCATAATACCTAAGCAATATACCGCAATCAACATTTAATTTACGTTAATTAATATAATTAACATAAGTATGCGATCTTTGCCATTAATGGCATCATTCATTTTCCTTATTCTGCTTTGACACTGTTTATATACAAGCCGCTGGGATCGTAGTTTAGCGCATCATCCAAAACCACGGGCTCTTTGATAGCATTGTCCACCCAGGCGTGTTAAAACTGTGTTTTTGATTTGTTATCGAACATGTTATTTGTACTACATAGTATTAGATAGTATTAGGTAGCACTAAAAACATAACAAATTCCAGGATAAAATTTTCAACTCGCTTTGATTTCGCTACCGTTTTTACTGCTGCTGTCTTGCAAAAAAATAGACATTTATTCGGACCCGAGACAGGCAAAATCAACATCTGTGGAGACATTTTGGTGACAAGATGTCACCTGGAAATCAGGGTGTTTTTCAGCTCTTGAAAGAGATAGCTTTTCGAAGAGTTCTGACATTTTGCAACTCAAGAAAATGGAGCCATTTAGAGGTTATTGGCTCGTCATACGATCACTGGCCCCCACACAGTCCCTTTTGGCAACTGTTTACATTCCCGACCAGACCTTCGACTCACCTTGCTTCAGCGACATGATACCTCCCGGTTTGCCTTGAGCAGTGATGCGGAAAGTCCCATCTCGATTTGCGTGAATGGTGGCCTGTACGAGCTGCCCATCCTTCCACTCGATATCGACCTCAAAGCCTCCACGAGCACAAAGCCCCTTGACGCTGCCGGTAGTCCAGGCCTTCGGTAGCGCCGGCAGCAGATGGATTTCACCGCCATGACTTTGTAGGAGCATCTCGGCGATGCCGGCCGTCGCGCCAAAATTGGCATCAATTTGAAAACGCCTGCCATTGAACAGGTTTGCGGCGAGTCCACGCATGACACGGTTGTTGAGGACATTATAGGCACGATCACCATCGCCCAGACGAGCCCACAAGGAAATTCGCCATGCGCCAGGCCATCCGCCAGCGTCCCCCCGTTGGATCAGTGACGTCCGGGCTGCTTCGAACAACTTTGGGGTATCGTGACGATTGATCTGGCTGCTTGGATACAGTCCATAGAGGTGCGATACGTGGCTGTGCTGATCCTCGGGATTATCCCAATCCACCAGCCATTCCTGAAGCTGGCCATGCCGACCGATCTTCATGGGCGCCAGACGCGCTCGCGTTTTCGCCACCTGCGACCGAAAGGCTTTGTCGATGTCCAAAATCTCCGATGCTGCCATACAGTTCGCAAATAGATCGCGCAGGATCTGCATATCAATGGTGGGCCCCGCGCAGACCGAGGTCCCTGAGCGTCCTACGCTGAGACCATCCTTCGTCCCGCCGCCGTGGCTATGCTCGGGTGAGATCGACGGCGAGGTCATCAGGTGACCGTCCTCATTCTCGACGAGAACATCTTGGAAGAATTCAACCGCGCCCTTGAGAATGGGATAGGATTTTTTGAGGTGTTCGGTGTCACCCGTGTAGAGATAGTGCTCCCAAAGATG
>CAZWME010000954.1:0-2299 GCA_964634515.1 uncultured Pirellulales bacterium
CTGCTTGTAATGTTGCTTGACAATGTGGACATTTGAAATTGATAGGCATGTCAAAAACCCCTTTCTTTTCTCTAAGTTACCATTAAACTATGTCAAAAACACTTTGTTAATATGGCATATTCTCTACATCAAGAAGTTGGATGCATACGAACCTTAAGATTCCACACCTTTTTTTACTCTCATCTTGTCCAATAGCTCGTCTTTATCAATCGGCGTGAAAATGAAATCAACCTGAGGCAACCGCCTCACCGCATGTGCAAGATCCATCTGATACCGATTGCCCACTATGAAAAGTGGAATACCTTCCATTTCTTTTTTCTCACTTATGCGCGTGCAAACTTCAAGCGCCTGCTTTTCTCTATCTTTGCGTGCAAATACTATAATCACATCGATAGAATGGCTGGCAGGCTTAGGGGCCAAATCGAAAAGCCGGTCCTCCCCGAACCAGAGCCAGTCAGGCATCTCTTTGCGAAGCTGCATAACTTCTTCTTGTGTGGCATCCACAAGTAAGACAGTATGTGAATCGCCTATGTGGGTACTTTTAGACATCTTCGTTGTCATTGCCCTTAAGTGCGTGTGCTAATTTCTCACCGAGAGTGCCGTCCTTATCAGACCCATTGAGAATTATCGTGCAGTTCTGTTTCCTGATTTTTCTGTCAATTCGTTCATCGCTTCCAGGTCCTATCACAACCACAGGAATCTCCTTGTTTATATCTCGTACATTGAGGATAAACTCTAAAACATCGGCATTGGTGAACTTCCGGTCTACGATGATGGCCGCAAATCTTTGGTGGAGAAGTTTGTCCAGAGTGTGCCGCATACTTCCCCATACCTGTGGGATAAAGCCGACACCCGAGAGACTTTGCGTTAAGTCCCTGTGGGCGTGGTTACCTAAAACCAAGATGTCTTTTGAATTCATGGTTTAGCTCCTATTAAAAGAAACCATTGGTACTCCGAATGGAGCTATTGTCTTTCTTACGTAAAACAATTAGAGCAATTGGCATACCAGAGATTTGTCTATACCGCGCAAGCCTATAAATATAAGGGTCTTATAAGACTAACCGCTCCTGTGTGAAGCGAGATTCCAGGAGCATTCGGCCCTATCCAGCCTTAATATGTGCACGAATGGTACGCTATTGCCCGAAAGAAGAGATTTTGTGTGACGAACTCGTACATATCGTAATTTTCTAACGCCGCTATTAGAGCACAGTCACGCTAAAACAAGACAATTGGTCCGCCAATTTTGTAACATCCACCGTACCTTCCGAAATCGCCATTGATGAAGAATCACAGATCTTGGAATGACCAGCAAGGTACCACATTGATCCGCAAAGACAGTGTTGTCGTCTAATTCATGACTATCAGGAATTCCTGCTAATTTTTGCTCAATATTTTCGGGCGATTTTATTATTACGATGGATTTCTTCGGTAACCATCGATATACAGGTACATGGAAACTTTCGGCCAAACAGCTTATTACTTGCTCAGCATGGGGCTCAGTATAGGTATCAATCTGAGCTACCACGATTCTCCAGCAAGTCGAGGAATCCACACCAAACAATATGGGAATCTTTTGAGACTTTACAAGGAGACAGTCCAAAACTGGACGCCAAATTCCAAACTTCATCGCAAGCTTCAGAAGATGAGGTAGAGCGATAACATCAAACATAGATACCAAATTTGGAACTAGTTGGTTTAAAGGACCATTGATATAGCACACCTCAGGTTTTACATTTCTGGTAGTCTCTTATTCAGGATACAGATTATTTTCTTGCAGGCTTCCATTATTTCGGCTCGCCCTGCTTTTATATATTGCTCTATCACAAAGCCCGGCATCGGAATTCCCATCATTGGAGCACTGGGTGGAAAATCAAAAACCGAGGGTATACCGCATCCAACTATTCTTAGCTCAAAACCTGGAAGATCTGCAAGTTTAATTGCCATTTCAGCAGCTTCAGTCGGATCGTCTGCAGGTGCAATTGCAACACCAACTCGAATCTTTTGTGTATTTTTATCCAAAGACATTTAGTTCTCCTTGACTATCACATTATTTTGACAGGCATATCTATTTATTTCTTACTCCTATGAGAACCAATATACTCTGCGAGATCCGAAATGGTTACAATTCCAAGTCTTTCAGCATGTTGTTGCCGCATCGTGAGCGTGTATGTGTTGTTGAAACCGAAGGGCTTAAGCCACAAAAGACTATGCTCTTCTAAGAACGCCTGCCGTACAATACCATACACTTTGTCCGGATCAGAAATCACTTTTCGCTTCATAATATTTACCAGGCCCGTCC
>CAZWME010000955.1:0-2296 GCA_964634515.1 uncultured Pirellulales bacterium
CGGGACAACAACGAGCTGCCCCGCTGCTGAAAAAAACGTGAAAATTCAACACGTTCTTAAGGAGCTGGACAAAGGGCGGGCATACGCAACCCGCCCTAAGCACTACAGCATTTCGCCAAGATACACTCAAAAAATGTAAAATTACGTTACACAGTAGCACTGTTCTTCTCCTGAACTTTGTTCTTGTGTTTCCGTGAAGAGATTTCGTCATCAAGAAGAACTTCCTCGGCTTTAAGATATTGCCGAGCCGCTATGATCATTTGTTGCAGTGCCATCTTTGCCTGACGTTTTGCTTTTTCGCGTTTCATACGCGACCATACTACAATATGAATCCGCAGAGAAAATGAGTGGAAAGTAGGAAAGTGGGAAATGGCGGTTTTTATGTAGAAAATCAGGTAAAACTAAATCAGTAGAAAGTAGAGGGAAGTAGAGTGGAAAGTAGAAATAGTTAATTGTTATCTTTTTTCTTACGCTCTTGCTGTTTTCTGGCCTCTAAATCAGCCATAAGTTCATCGGTTAACTCAGCAGCAATATCATCTGATGGATAGTGCTTGTTAGCATATTCTCTGAAGTCGCCAATGTGCACCTTACACCTATGACCCTTTCGCATATAGTGTATTTTATTGTTTGTTTTTTTCAGTTCTTTTGTGAATTTTGTTAGTAACATCTTGCCGTTCGTAAACGCAACAACAGCTTTTGAGTTTTGCATGTAATTAGGATCTTCATCAGACCAAGGAACCTCCATATTATTTCCAGGCTTTTTTGAAGTGCTAAGTTGCTCATCGTTTTGTAGGCCGGTTAATCGCTGAAACTCATCGGCTATTTCTTCAATCGAAGCTGCGATTTGTTCTGCAGGTCTTTTTCGCAGCTTCATGTCTTCTATGTATTCGTGGAAGGTAAGAATCAAATCAGCGATATGATCTTCATCCAGCGTTCTCAATTCTTTGTATTTTGGCTCAAATATATATCCGAAAATATCACAAAGAAGAAAACTAACTCCATAGGCCAATCGGAGAACAGATGATTTGGGACCGATTAACCTAAACCTATTCGAAAGCAATCTGAGTTCACTTATAGTTTTGAGGAGCTTTTTTGAATTGTAACGTTTTTTAACCATTGTTCACCTGCTTAATCATCGAGCATGGCCGGCATAAGCAGGTGAGCCCAATACCGGCCTTGCCCGATTTCGATTCCGTCGCCAGCCGCGAACTGGCTTAATCATATTTTACCTGACCGCTCCATCGCGTCAAGTTTTATTAGTCTCACTTCAGCCCTGCCTTTGTCAGTTGTCCGCATCTCAATATAATTTCTACTCTTCAATCTGCGCAGACTACGATGTAGTGAGGACCTCCCGGAACTTGATTTGTCTTCAAGGATCTCCGCTGCAGTTACCCACTGGCCCGGCTCTTGTGTTCTTTTGCTTATGGCCTTAATCAACCGCCGCTGGGCCAATGACAGAGGTATCCGATGTTCGCCGGGATATCGCTCAATCCCCAGTGCCCGCCTACATCTGAAACATTGTCGGGCCCCCTGGGCCTGCTTAAATTCCTTGATATCCGCCAAGGTTAAGCATTCCCCGCTCTGCCGGCAGAGCGGCCGCCCATCGTTTCGGACGTGGACCTGGCAGGGATGGAACTCATCAAATTGTTCGTTCTGTTCTTCGTCCATGTTGGATAGGTTCATCGAAAATCAACTTGGTTTTTCCTCTGACTCGTCTTCGTCCTCATCATCTTGTTCCTCACTATCATATCTGGCTTGTAATACTTCATTCACTTTTTCAATATCCTGTTCGCTTCCTCGGATACTTAAATTAATGCCAACGCCCTCGCCTTTTTCAAATAAAAAAGGCTCTACAGTAACACTCTCCACACTAATGAATAAACGCCTGGCAACATCTTTCGGTAATTGTATATTATCCGGCAAATCCTCGTGCTCGTCAGTCATGTCCCAAAGCCAAAAGTCTTTTGCCATATCATAAGAAACAAAATAGAAGTCTTTTGTTTGTTGTACTGCTTCAACGCTCTTTAATTTTCTCCTTCGCATCGCTCTCTTGCTGGCAACCATTCTTAGTGGATGCCCTTCTTTTCGGAAAAACAGGGAAGCTATGGCTTTATTCAACTTCAACTTCAAATCTTCTAATTGCTTTTCGTTTGGCAAATCATCCCCCTCAACTTCAAAAAAATCCATCTTTTCAACTTTCCCACGCTCTCTCATTTCGTTATATTCAATTTGCAATTTACACGCCTCAGCATAATTTTCTGCAAGACCAATAACCACTTCTGCCTTTTCTAAATTT
>CAZWME010000956.1:0-2295 GCA_964634515.1 uncultured Pirellulales bacterium
TTTTACAAATCTTTCGGGTAATGATCCTGAAAAGCAGTGGGAGTTTATAAAGAATGTGATAAAAAGAGTAAGAACTATAAAAAAAGTTATCTTTCTCATTTTAATCCTCCTAATATATTTTGTGCCATTTAACGGGCTGCTCAGGAACGGCGGTCCTTTTCGCCGTCGTCTGAAGCAGCGATGTTAGCGTCTTTTGAGAGAGTGTATCGTCGAAGCCAAGATATTATCTTTCTTTGGTCTACCAGTGATAGCTTGAGCCCACTCATCTTCTGAGCCTCCGATTGTGCAGTCTTCGTAAATGAGCTTGTGGTCACAATCATTCCCAGAGTTGTCATGTAATCTTTATTTACCCAATGCACGAGCTTGCGCACCTCTCCCACCCCCACTGATGTGCTTTTTCCATATTTTTTGCACTCAACCACGAATATTACAGGCTCGGAGTCAATGGTGCGAGACGAACACGCAATAATATCAGGGCCAGGCATGTTGGTGTCGGCGACGATTTCTACATTCCAGCCATCTGTACGAAGGAGCTCGGCGACAAGCTCCTCAAAGAAGCGGGCGGGACATCCTGCAAGCGCTTCAGGATGGCTAGCGAGCGTAGGCCAGTAATCCCTCGGGACAGGTGAGATAATAGCAGTTTGTCGAGAAAGGACGTCTTTGTCTAGCCTACGCTTGAAATCATGTCTGAGTCTGGAGGAAAAATCGGATGGATCGGTAATTTCGGCCACCTCCTCACATTGGGCAATTAGCCTAATGTCTTGATGTTCGGCGGGCAGATACCTCTTTTTGAGGCGTGCGAAAAACCGTGAGTAAGGCGTTACGTAAGTCAGAATTGGTATGCATTTTTCTTGTGCAGCTATAATTTCGTGCTCGACCATAGTGAATTTAGTGCCCGGAACACGCATATTTTTTCGCTCGCCGAGGATGATAACTACCGCACTACATTTTGACACCTCCGCACGAACTTTGCTGGCTACTTCGCCATTAAGCGCGTCTCTTCGGAGAGGTCCCCATTTCTTCTCAAGCAAAATGGCATCAAGGCCGAGGCTTCGAAGAGTAAGGTAGGCCTGCTCTCTGTATGGCAGGATATCACCAAAGGGAGAGCTCACGAACACCCTTTCAGCAAGATTTAGCTTCATGATTCACCTCACCTGTCACAGCACGCTGATCGGAATCGGGAGGAGCCTTGCGGCTTTCCTCCTCCCACACCACCTGGCATACGGATCGCGTACCACGGCGGTTCGCTTGATTACTCTAGTCTGTGTACGACCAGCCGGGTTTTCAGTCAATTTACGCAGCACGTTGCGCATGGAGTACTTCGTGGTCACCCCTGCCTGTGCGTCACCGCACGCAGACAGGCGCCCGCTCATCCCGGCTGTACCACACCCCAGATCCGGTTCATGTTCCCCGGATCTAATCCGGGGCAGGCTTTTCCCGCGCTTTTGTATTGAGCTTCCTTCAGACCTCATCTCACAATGACGCCCTCTTGAGCCGCCATAGCTTCATGCGACGGCGCTTGTCCTTTTTATTCTCCCCTGGCGAACTCCTAGCCTTCGGCCCCGCAATTACCTGGCATAGGGACTTTCACCCTACTAGTTCTGTGCCATGCCTGGCACACACGTTCCGGCTAAGCGGTCGCAATGAAGCGCAGCGGAATTGCCAGCCCGAGTTGATGCGGTTATGCATTGATATTTATAATATTCCTAAGAAGTTCTGAAATATCCGAGAAATCATCTACCCAGATTACATTTAGACCCAATTCGTTTGCATCCTGCTCTTCCAGAAGAAATGCCAGTTGGTCAAGTGTATCACTGTTATTTGAAAATTTTGGCATCTTCTTCACTATGTAATGGTTCAATGTTCTTGAAGGGTTTTTTCTATTAGCAACATCTAACAGTCTCCGAAGGTTTGGATCAGTAAGACTCAGGCCTATAAACAAACAAGTATTTTGACTTAGCTTGTTCAGCTGGATCAAATTCGACCAACTAAAGGGATCGATGAACTGGCTATGATATGCGTCTTCACTAAAAACAACTTCTGCGTCTTTACCTATCCGACCTTTTCTTGGAAGGAAACCATGAACATGAAATATTGGCAATTCGTTTGGTCGGCTTCTAACACCTTCTGATGAAATTGCTTTGTGGCGTATATTATTTTTCTCAAGTTGTTCTTCTATTAATCCGTCGAAATTGAACGTGATAATTGATTCAAGAGGTTTCCCATCACGTTGGGGTCTGGCTAACTCAACAATTATGTCAATGAGATCACACGAAGTTGGATTACCAGCATAAA
>CAZWME010000957.1:0-2292 GCA_964634515.1 uncultured Pirellulales bacterium
TCAAGTAGCTCGATGTTTGCCCTGCCACCTGAAAGCGGATTATGGGTATATCATTTCCGCCCCGGTGAATGGACAGTGTCGCCTCGGACAATACCCTAATATACGAGAAGACAACTAAAGCAGTGTTGAATATGCAAGGCTCCGTTGATTTATAACTATGGTTTGAGGTACAGAAAAAATGCCTTGATTAGCTGCTTCGTATGCCCATTTAAACGACGAACTCGTCTTGAGGCGCATAATCTCAGGTGAGGTGACTGTGAAAAGTAAATTGATTATTGGGGACAACTCGCCGGGGCAGCCAGAAAATAGTTACAATCTCAATGGGATTTTGATATTATTGGGCTTCAAGAGAGCAGGAGTGTTTCAGTGAAGTGTATATGGGAAATTTCTGTTTATAGAGCTCCAACAATTTCATTCTGCAGTTTGAAAAGACTTTTGACACAGGCTTCAAGTATTGGATGCAGCGTCCGCTTGCGCGAGCAGGGGGAAGAAGTGTTCAAACACAGTCAATTTATTTTGAAAGGAGATCGAAAATGAAAAGTTTACGAATAATTTTCTTAGTGGCGGTTCTGGTGCTTGCCACCATTGGTATTGCACAGGGCCAGCCCCCATTATACTGGGGCGTGCACCTGGTGCAGGAGATGGAAATTGAGGGTGGAATTAGCTATGAATTTGATGCCTATGCCAGCTTCAGCGGTACTGTCACCACGCCTCCGGGCGAGACTTTGCCCCTGGGCGAATACGAGGAGCCAAGCCTTGCTGCTTTGTTAGCCCGGTTTCCAGATGGAATATATACCTTTGACGATGGCATCGGGGGAATTTACGATGCGGAGCTAAGCGGCCCCTTCCCAGGCGAATTTCCCAACATTACGTTCTACGCTTTTAATCTGGCCGGAGATTTCATTATTAACTGGGACCCATGGGTACTCGATAAGAGCAATCCAGTGATATGCGTTATGTTGGATGATTCGGACTACTACGTCGAACTTGATCCAGTTGCTACCGGCCACGTGATCCCTGCTGCAGAGATCCCACCCAGCAATCCCTGGAGCGGCACAGTCCAGTTCAAGAACAGGGTAATTGAACACGGTGACAAAATCAAAGGTTCATCCTTTATTATGTTCTCTGGGTGGGGGCCGGCACTCTCCGGATTTATATTTATGCCACCAGGTGTACCTGATATTGGTTATTCATTAGACGAGAATGACTTACTTTATTTCTACTCATCTGAGCCTGTATTGAATTATAATATCACTGAAGGTCAGTGGAAAACAACAGGACCCGAAGGTTTTATTTATGCAAATTGGCCTTTCATTTACGAGTTAGATCCAGGTGACTTGTGGTTTGCCCTACCGCCGTTAGACGGATTATGGGTATATCATTTCAGCACCGGTGAATGGACAGTGTCGCCTCGGACAATACCTTGGTAAAGGAGAAGACAACTAAAGCAATGTTGAATATGTAAGGCTTGAGTTTGGCCATTGTAAAACAATACAACACTCCTTAGAGTTGTTCTATGGAAAATTCTGAGACGTTTTAGCAGGGCTTTATTGGTTTATTCATTGTTCCTGAACAATATTCTCATACATGGTGACTTTTTCTCTTGACTTTTTTGTTATTTTGAGACATCTTATTGTGAGAAAGAGGGTGGGTAAGCGTTTCTTATTTGTCTCTCAAGCTTCCACCCCCGATACTGTTTCACTTTAATGTTATCATAGCTCGGGCGTAAATATGCCTGAGAATTCCAAGGATTGCTGAACGAAAGTTTTTAGACAATAAAAACATTTTTTTTTATGAAAGGAGAAGTAGGCGTATGTACAACACAAACAGAGGTATCGGGACAATCGCAGCACTGGTTTTAGGCATCCTTTTCACCATTTCTCCGGCTGTGGGAGACACGACATTGCTCGCCGAGAATTTTGACAGCTACGCTGACGGTGCATGGCCGACAGGATTCTACCAGTTTGGCTACGACTACGATTATTACGGTGGTAACGACGTTGTCTCCGGTGTCATTCCCGCCTGCCCGTCGAGCCCCAAATGCTTCATGACAACAAATCCCTTCAGTTATTGGGGCAACGACGTAAGCGTTCCATTTTCCTGGACGCCATCTTCTTACGACAAGCTTATCTGGAGCGCTGCCGTGATGCTGCCTCTGAATGCGTCTGAGGACGATGATGCGAAGCTGGAATTGATTATCAGCCCCTTCGATCGTCAGAGAATCTGCGGGTTCGGACTTGAAGAAGTTGGGAGAGATCAGATCAATATTGTTTACAATTCCCCTACCGGTAT
>CAZWME010000958.1:0-2290 GCA_964634515.1 uncultured Pirellulales bacterium
TTGAGCAGGCAAAGTCAAATATCATTAATTAGGAGGTGAAAAATGAATTTGCAGAGAACAATTATACTTACAGTTTTGATATTTGTTTTTGCGTCCATAGCGCAGGCAGACATAATTGCCTTTGACAGCAACGCGACAATAACTGAACCAAATTCGTACGATATTGTAGTAGTTAAAGGCAATGGAACAGTTGTAGATATGACTAGTGGTAATATCGACCACCTCATCTTGATGAACGCAAGCACCTTTAATATGTATGGAGGAAATATCGGACATGATAACGTATCCTATGATTCAAGCATCCTAAATGTGTGGGATGGTTACATTAGCAAGGCCAGCTGTTGTGGGCAAAGTAGGATTAATATCTACGATACGACCTCCGAATCTCTTGATATAATAACTTATGGCTCGAGCATGGCAAATGTATCTGGTGGTGCCTTCTCATCGGTTGATTTGGAAGCGAAAGAGAACAGTGAACTGATAGTATCTAGTACTAATGTAGGATCAATCAGTCTATATCATAACGCTACGTGCGACTTCTCCGGATCAGCTGACTATATTTACCTAGGTGGCAACAATAGGTTGAATGTGAATGGTGGGACCATAGGAGAAATTGATCTAGGCGGGTCTGATGCTCCAAAGCCAAAATACGTAGACATTGTAGGAGGAACCGTAAGTGAGCTACTAATAGATTCTACTGCTATTGTTACAGTTTCAGGTGGTAGCATTGATTCTATGGAAGTCTTGATCCTTGAACCGGATTCTGTGCCAAACTGGCTCGACCCATTGATCAACGTGCGAATTGTAGGTTATGACCTTGAAGCAACACCATATGGAGGCGTTGATGAAACTGATGGGCAAGTCACTGGATACTGGATCGATGACACACCCTTCAGTATTAACCTTGAGGAAGGATATGCGTATGGTTATCTGACACTTTACGATGGTGTTATACCCCAAGACTGCATTAGTTGGCCGGAAGGCGACATAAACCGCGACTGTAAGGTTAATTTTAATGACTTTGCGTTAATGGCAGGAAACTGGCTGGACTGCAATCTTGATCCACCAGAAACGTGTTGGCCATAGGTACTTTACGTCAGCAAAAATGGTGCAGGTTAGGGATTTTTGTTAGAGTAGATCTTTTCACCTCATTTTTGCTGAAGACATACAGGTTTGCGCTATTATTATGGCACAAGAAAGCAAGCATTTAGTATGGAAAAATATCGGCTTGGTCACAGTCAAAGAATATAACCAAGTTTTTTGGGAACTAAAATGAAGAAACTCTGTGAACTTCAAAAATTAACATTTAGAAACCTTTACGAAAGGGAAAAAATGAAGAAGTTGATTCCAGTCTTTTTATTCATATTCTTTTCATTGGTAGTTCCTACCTCAGCGGATCCTAACTGTTGGGATCCTAATGAGATTGAAGGTTTTGAAGCCGGTTGGCACGGCTGGACAACCGATAATGGTGTCTGGGAAGTAGGTGAACCCACATCAGGTCCTGGCAGTGCGTATGCGGGAACATCGGTGGCCGCGACGGTATTAAATGGGTCTTATCCTGGCGGGACGGACAGTCGTTTAATAAGTCCAATAGTATCATTACCGACGGTTCAGGGAGATGAGCGAGTCGAATTACGTTTTTGGTAGTGGTATCATTATCACGGACATGGTAATGATAGTTTTTATGTTCAGGTGTCACTTCTGGAGGGGGAAGAGTGGGGAGAATGGCAAACAGTCCATGGGCCTCTACCATCTGGATATCCGAACAGTGATTGGTCTAAAGTAGCTGTGGATTTGACCCAGTATGCGGGTCAGACTCTGCGTGTAGGATTTTGGCATTATGCACTATCCGATGGAGAGACGTATGGTTGTTATTTAGATGAGGTTGAGATCTGGCATGGGATTCCCCAGATGCCTGCCCTGGAAGGTTTTGAGGATGGTTGGGGCGATTGGTATACGGATTTTGGTGTTTGGCAGATAGGTACCCCGACCAGTGGGCCAGACAGTGCGCATGAAGGTACATCTGTAGCTGCGACACACATAGGCGGCTACTATCCAAGTTATACATATAGTCGCCTAATAAGTCCTGAGATAGTAGTGCCCAGAGTCGGAGCCGACGATTTGCTCGTGTTCCGTTTCTGGCAGTGGCATCGGTACAGTGATTACCGTGGGGAGTTTCAGATGTCGCTTTTGAGTGGAGAACAATGGACTGATTGGGAGACAATCACAAGCACAGATAAATATGCCGCTGGCCTATGGCAACCTGTAATTGTTGATTTAAGCTCGTATG
>CAZWME010000959.1:0-2289 GCA_964634515.1 uncultured Pirellulales bacterium
AGGAGTTTACTCCGGCCGCTGCCGGCGGGGGGAAGCCAAAGACTCGTCCAGGCCGGGCTTACCTCATCTTGACCTTTGTGTATGGTTTGCTTGTGGTTTACGGTTCTTTGGTCCCGCTGGAGTTTCAGTCTCGGCCGTTCGAAGAGGCTCTGGAAATGTTCCTCAGAACACCGTATCTGATACTCCAGATAGGAAACCGCGCTGACTTTGTGGCGAACCTGCTGTTGTTCATTCCCCTGACGTTCCTTGCGATGGGCGCGCTGACGCGGGAGAACACGCGCGGCGGGCAGTGGCTCCTTGCTCTCCTTGTGATGGCGGGCGGCGCTGCCCTGAGCGCCGGCATCGAGTTCACGCAGTTGTTCTTTCCGCCGCGGACCGTTTCGCTGAATGATATCCTGGCCGAGTGCGCGGGCGCAGCCGTCGGCATCGTGGCGTGGCTTGCGCTCGGGGGGCGGATCACGGTGTGGTGGCGGGGCCTGGTGCATCGACGCGGGCCGCGAGAGGTGGCTGCGCAGGTGCTCACGGGCTACGTGGTGGCCCTGATGCTGTACCAGTTGTTCCCGTACGACCTGGTCGTTTCGGCCGACGAGATGATGGCCGAACTGCGTCAAGGGAAACTGGTTCTCGCCCCGTTTGCCGACCTGCCCCGGGCCTCGATTCTGGTTTTCCTGGGGAAGGCCGCGGTCTTGATTCCGGTGGGATACTGGGTTGTGGTCCGATGGGCGCGGGGGCGCCGCCCCGTGCTGACGGCGCTGGCGTTCGGCGCAGGGCTGACCCTTGCCCTTGAACTGCTCCAGTTGCTCGTGTACTCACGATATTCGAGTTCGACGGACGTGATCCTGGGCACATGGGGGGCTGGGATGGGAGGCGCGCTGGCCACGCGGTTCGGCCCCGCGGCCACGCGTCCTTTACCGAGAGGGCTCCTCTGGCGGTGCTTCAGTTGGGGTCTTCGGCTGACCGCAACGGTGGCTGTGGTCTCGGCACTCGTATGGGGCAAGTGGAGCCCCTTTGCGTTTCGGTGGCCCGAGGAGGGGCTCTCTGCGGCGCTGCTGGGCGCCCTTCGGGTACCGTTCTATTACCAGTACTGGAATACGGAGTTCGAGGCCGCTGCCCAGTTGCTGCGAGACGCCGTGGTCCCGGCCGTTCTGGGGCTCCTCTTGATGAGCCTGGCGTCTCGGGTCCCGGGTGGCGGGCGGCTGGTCGTTGGCGTGGTTGCCGGGGCCGTCTCGGCCGCCGTGGAACTGGGACAGGTTTGCTTCCCGCCGCACGTTGCGGACATGACCACGGCGCTGCTGGCGGTTGGCAGCGGAATCTGCGGGGCCTTTCTCTACAGGCTGTTTGTGGAGAGTTTTGTCCGTCCGGCCCGTGCGGCCGAGTCGGAACAAGATGCGTGGCAGTCAACCTGACCGGCCGCTTGGCGATCTGAAGTTCCAGCGCCGGCACATGTGGTGCCGGCCGATGAGGACCTCGATAGGATGCATGCCGCAAGCCCAAGATCGAGCGTGTTCCTGCTGCTGGCTGCCGTGAGCCTGGGGGTGCCGGTCCGTTCCGCTGGAGGACGAGGGCCAGACCTCGCTGCCGAGGCCAAGGCACTGGCCGAACTGAACCTGCGGAAGTTCGGCGAGGGTTACACCACACGGATCGATAACAGACGGCATCTGGTTTACGTTTCGGCGCTCGATGCGCGGGCATTCGGCCGCGTCGTGGGGCTGTTGGGTCCATACGCCGACGCCCAGCGGTCGCTGCTTTTCGCGGCCCCTTTTCAGTGGAACGTGACGGTTGTCCTGCCGACGCTGAGCGATTACCGCAAGTCGCACCCTCCGGCCGAGGCGTCGGGCTATTACCGGCCGGCAACACGCACGCTGACGAGCATGAGCCTGAGCGACGTGCTGGTTCACGAGTTCACCCATGCCCTCCATCACAGCGACCAGGTTCGGGTCAACCAGCGGCATCCGGTATGGATATCGGAAGGCCTGGCGACGCTGTTCCAGCGGTCACGTGTCCGTGAGGGGAAGATTGAGTTGCTTCTGAACGCCGGTTTGGCGGTGCTTCGAGAGTCTGTTCGGCAGAAGCGGGTCCGTTCGCTGGCTGCTCTGTGCGCCATGGACCGGGAGGCGTTCTCTTTGGACGCAGAGGCCTGCTACCCGCACGCGCGCTACGTGATGCTGTACCTCGACCGGCAGGGAAAACTGAAGGAGTTTTACGAGACGTACAAGTCACACTACGCTTCGGACCTCACGGGCGTGAAAGCCCTCGAGAGGGCGCTCGGGAAGCCCCTTGAGGAAATTG
>CAZWME010000960.1:0-2287 GCA_964634515.1 uncultured Pirellulales bacterium
CCTGTCATATCTATCCCGATTGCGATATGTCTGCTTTTTATGATGTATCCGATCATGGTAAAGATTGATTTTGCCAAAGTACTGAAAGCCGGCAAAAGAACAAGTTTGTTTTGAGATTTTTTTTCAAGAGGGTATGCGTATGAAAAAAATACAGATTCTCGGCACGGGATGTCCAAAGTGTAAGAAGCTGGCGGAAAACGCCGAGGCGGCCGTAAAAGACCTTGGTATTGAATACGATATTGAGAAGGTAACAAATATTAACGAGATTATGGGCTTTGGAGTAATGATGACGCCGGCCTTGGCCGTGGACGGCGAAGTCAAAGTAGTCGGAAAAGTATCATCACCCGATGAAATTAAAGGAATGCTTGCATAGCCTCCGGCTATCTAAGCAAGGATTAAGAAAGGTGGTCAGATATGAATAAAGCGGGAAAAATAGTAACTGTTATCTTTTTAATTTTTGCCGTTGTTATTGTGTTTGCCGTCAAACAGAACCATAAGGCAAATTCCGGAGCGGTTGTCGATGAGGGGTCTATTAACAGTGTTGTAGGTCCTGAAGTTGAAGGGCCGGAGACTGCCAAGGCCGATGCCTCAAAAGGATTGCCCCGGTTGGTTGACCTTGGTGCAGATAAGTGCATACCATGCAAAATGATGGCCCCTATACTTGAAGAATTAAAGAGCGAATATGAGGGCACGCTAATAGTAGAGTTTATTGATGTCTGGAAAAATCCGGATGAGGGTCCAAAGTATGGCATCAAGCTTATACCAACGCAAATATTCTTTGATGCTTCCGGTAAAGAGCTTTTCCGCCACGAAGGTTTCTACTCCAGGGAGGACATCCTCTCAAAATGGAAAGAGTTTGGTGTTGATTTGTCCTTTAGTCAGCCGTCTTTTGAGAAGTTCGAACCGGCTCAGCTTGATGACAGAGGCAAAGACAATATCTGCTATATGTGCGATGGTGATATCGCTCCCGGGACGCTTGTGACGGTTCGCACAGAAAAAGGGCCGATTCGGCTGTGTAGTCCGCATTGCTATTTCATTATGTATTCCTGCCTGACGGAGGACAAGACTGACTTTGAGAAAAAAGTCTTGGTGACAGATTGGGCTACGGGCGAATCCGTTGTTGCTTCGGAGGCGATGTATCTTTATGGTCTCGATGGTCGGACAGGACGACCAATCATCAAGGCTTTCACCGATAGGATACGGCCCGACCAAGCGGCTTCCGGCGGGATCGTTATCAATTGGCAAGCCCTACAGGACAAGGAATTGGCCATTCGTTGCGGATTTTGTGATCGGGCCTGTTATCCGCAGGATGCGGCTGAAGTTATAGCTGGTGGGATACATACTTATGGATGCTGTTCGCATTGTGCGCTTGGAGTAGCAGCCCGTACCGGTCTGGATATAGAAGTGCATGAGCGGGACCGGTTAACCGGCGAGCCGATTGTTGTTAAGACACTTGACGGCAAGGTGGCCTCGTTAAAACCGTCGACTGCAATAGCCTGGTTTGGCCAGCGAAAAAAACCGGACGGTACATGGGGCTCCGCCGGCTGCTTTCATCAGGGCTGTTTTGTTACTTTAGAGAACCTCAAGGGATGGATCGACCATAACCCATATGAAACCGGTAAGATGATTACGATTCATCAGGCGCTGGCGAATAAAATGAAACTCTCGCCCGAACAAATCCAAAAGGCCTGCAAGATTGGCGAATGTGTCCCCAAATGATATTGTTTGAGCCCGTGCTTATTGTATGCGGAGTCTAATATCGAATGGAAAAACTTTTTACAACGCTGACACATGCTGTTGAGAGTAAGCCGGCAATAGCCCTGAGCGCAGCCTTCGTATGGGGAATCCTGAGCATACTGCTCAGTCCATGTCACCTTGCGAGTATTCCTTTGATAGTCGGCTTTGTCGACGAGCAGGGTCGCATCTCAACTAAACGGGCCTTTATCATATCGAGTCTTTTTGCAGTCGGTATTTTAATTACAATAGGTGCTATAGGAGCTGTTACCGCTGCTCTGGGCAGAATCATGGGGGATATCGGGCGGTACGGCAACTATTTTGTCGCTCTGGTATTTTTTGCCGTTGGCCTGAATCTTCTGGGTGTAATACCTATGCCGTGGAGCGCTCCCGGCAAGGTTGGTTTAAAACGTAAAGGATTAATCGCGGCGTTTATTCTCGGGCTGGTATTCGGTATTGCTTTAGGGCCCTGCACCTTTGCGTTTATGGCGCCTATGCTGGGTGTTACATTCAAATTAGCCGCGACGAAACTATTAAACCGTGTATTCCTGCA
>CAZWME010000961.1:0-2286 GCA_964634515.1 uncultured Pirellulales bacterium
ATCGCCTCGCTTTCCAGCAGGCATAATACTCAGGCCGGATGTTTCCGTCGGGAAAATGTGCCAGGTGGCTATGGATCTGCAACGCAGAGATTCCATGAAGCCAGACTTATCGGGGAGGTTGAATCGCTTCGTCAGAGTCATCTTTTGGAAGTCCGCATCTATCACGAGGACCTTCTTACCTGCCTGAGCAAGACTCTCGCCCAACATCATCGTGAAGGTCGTCTTGCCGGTCCCCACATCGGCGCTGGTAACCAGTACAGTGGTGCTGCCCTGACCATCCAGCCGCGACAATAATGCCGTACGCACGAACCGGATGGATTCGATCATGGCAGGACTGACTTCGGCGTCTGATGATCTTCTGGTACGGGCCTCTGGTATGTACCCAAGGAACGGAACTTGCATTGGATGGGGCATGTCCTTAGGAGCATAAATAGTCTGATTTCTGCCGGCCCTGAGGAATGCTACACCACCACCAATACCTAAGCCAAGAAACAATGACATGGCAGTGAGAACAATTCGACGATCATTGTATGGCTTGGAGGATACCGAAGCCTGCGTCAACACATCGATTGAACCGGGTACGTTGCGCTCCATATTCTCCTGGTCCAGACGCTGCCGAACCGCACTGAACAACTCACGCCTATGTTTCAGTGCGTTGGTCTCCTTTTCGAGTAATTGGGCACTTTCAAAAAGCACTTGAAACTTTGTCTGCCGTTCTTTGATCTCTGCAAGTAAAAGCTGTTCCTCTTGTCTTGCCCGGGTTAGTTGATACTCCAGGATTTTCAATTGTTCCTCATAACCGGGGCCGCCGGCACCGATGACCGTTATTGGCCCTGTAGCCTCATTTTGCGGTCTGTTGCGCCACTGCTCGTCCAGTTGTGTCTCTCGCTGTCGCAGCAATTCCTCCTTGAACCTCAAGTCCTTTTCCGCCTTAACCACATCCGGATGTTTGGGAGTAAGCAAACCGTTGTCAATGTTATGTTTAATAGTTTTAATATCGATATCCAGCTTTCGCCATTCTGCATCTTCATAATATTTTGGCTGCTTTTCCGTATTGTCAGCAGAAATAACCGATACATCATTGCTGTCATCGGCAATGGCCAGCTTCATCAAATCTTCCAATTTCTTCCGCTTCCATTTTGATACAGCAACACTTTGTCGCAGCTCGCTGAGACGGGCTTGTGTCTTATCCAAGCGAACACTTATGCCGGAATAAGGTTCCTGCGGAGTGCCCTTACTGGTTGATGGGAGCTGGGCAGAGGTCTTCTCCAATCCCAGAATTTCGGTCTCCAGAGATTTGTACTGGTCTTCCAGTTGGCTGTAGAGCTTGTCCCGTGCCGCATTAGACATATCCCCAATGTATTGTATATATATTTCTTCCCGCTCCCTTTCCAATATAGCGTTACTTCGTTGCAGTTCGCTAAGACGGGCTTGCAGACCATCGAGACGAACTCTCTGGCTGGAGATAAGCTCCTGTGGTGTTCCCGTGCCAAGCTTTCTGATAAGCTCGGCAGAGACCATCTCCTGCCCCTTGATTTGGTTGTCCAAAGTGTTGTGCTGATCTACTAGTTTTTTATAGAGATCATCCTTAGTCGCATCAGACTTTTCCCCAATGTATTGTATATACTCTTTCAAAATGGCATTCAACATAATCTTGGCATCATTGGCGCTGGAGTCGATAAAGGCCACGTCTATTATCTCGGTTTCCTTTCGAGGCCGGACTGAAACGTCATCCCTGAGCCTTTCCATATGGGAGGCAGGTGGATTTCCGAGCAGCCGCTGCACAAGCGGTTTCGGAGGCTCCTTGTACCACTGTGTCTCCTGGACTGTCTCTTGGTCCAATGCACGTCTAAGGACTGTCGAACCTCTCATAATAGCAACCTGGGTGTTCACGAAAGATGAATATAAGGGTATCATTCCGCTATCTTCTGTCCGGAAGACCAGATATGGGATAATAGGCCGAACTCGTACTTCCGCCCTGGCTTGGTACTCAGGAACTACCTGGGTCCAGATAGTGGCAATCATGGGAGCAGCCACTAAGACGAAAATTGCCAGAATCATCCATTTGTAACGAAACATAGATTTTATAATATCGCTTCCTGACTGGACGGCTTGCGCAGATTCCCCCCTCCCCATAAACTGATTAGACAGTAATGTCGCATCGGCTACTGATATCGGTCTTCTCGTGCCGGGTATGATTTCAGCAGGCTGCAATCCTTCGTGATGCCTGATGGAATCGTCCCTTGATTGCCCTATCTTATCCGGACGGAGCGGGTGATATTCTCC
>CAZWME010000962.1:0-2286 GCA_964634515.1 uncultured Pirellulales bacterium
CAGATGTCTTAGTAACCAGGATTTGCCCTATATTATAACTTGACGGCAGAAAACCGCAATAGTCCAAACCCACAAAACCGCTCTGGATTGGTAAAATCTGTTGGCATCAAGCATTTGATTCGGTTATTATTGTCAACTACAAATTATCATTTTTGTATTGAAGGAGGCACTACAATGAAACGAAGACATTTTTACTTTCTGATTGTTTTAGCGGGATGCTTTCTGTTCACAGGCAGTACGAGAGCTTTACAAGCAGCTAATGAGAAATTTATATCTCTTTTCAACGGCAGGCATCTTGACGGCTGGGTGAATGTCAATTGTGCGCCGGAAACATGGACGGTGAGGGACAGGATGATTATCTGCAGCGGGGTTCCGACCGGCGTGATGCGAACGGAAAAACAATATGAAAATTATATTTTGGAATTGGAGTGGCGCCACATGATAAAAGGCGGCAACGCCGGCTTATTCATCCACTCTGAGGATTTACCTGTCACAGGAAAACCGTTCACGCGTGCCACCGAGGTGCAGATACTCGATGGCCACAATAGCGAAAGCGCCACCAGTCACGGCGATATATTCGGCATTCAGGGCGCAACGATGACGCCGGACAAATTTCATCCGGGGGGCTGGATGCGCTCCCTGCCTGCAGAACGGCGATGCAACCCGGTCGGCCAGTGGAACCATTATCGCGTCGAGAGCAGGGACGGTACGGTCAGTCTGGCGGTTAACGGCAAGGTGGTTACCCGCGCGTTTCACCTGAATCCGCGAAAAGGATATATCTGCCTCGAATCTGAAGGCGGCATTGTTCATTTCCGCAATATTCGTATTTGCGAACTGCCAGGCTCCAATCCGCCGGATGATGTGATTGCACAGAAAGGCCGAGGGTTCCGCTGCCTCTACAACGGCCTGGACCTTCGCGGATGGAGGCAGGTTCCCGGCAATGAGGGGCATTGGACTGCGAAGGACTGGATCCTGGATTACGATGGTAAGGCAACCGGAGATGACAAGAACCTGTGGACGCAGGAGGAATTCGAAAATTTCGTTCTTATCGTGGATTGGCGTTTTCCGGACAAGCCTGAAGTTGAGAATGTCCCTGTGATTTTGCCGGATGGCTCAGAGGCCACCGATTCGGACGGTAAGCAGGTGACAGTGCCGGTGATGGACGCCGGTGACAGCGGCATCTACCTGCGTGGTTCGGCGAAGAGCCAGATAAATATATGGAACTGGCCTGTCGGCTCGGGTGAAATATGGGGATACCGCTTGGACGGGAATATGCCGGAGCAGGTGCGAAGGGGCGCAACGCCTATCCTCAATGCGGACAAACCGGTCGGCCAGTGGAACCGTTTCGAGATTACAGCCGTTGATGATAAGGTTACAGTTGTATTAAACGGCAAGACCGTAATCCGTCAGGCCCGCCTGCCGGGATTGCCCAAACGCGGCCCAATTGCTTTGCAGCATCACGGCGACCATATCCAGTTTGCCAATATTTACATAAAGGAACTTAAATAACGTATCCAGGTCAAATTCTTCTGCTTTTGCAGTCTGGCTGGAAGGAGAAAACATATATGTCTGAAAAAAAAGTTTCATCTGAAAGGAACCGTTCAAAATTACAGGGCGATTTTTCCCGGCGTGATTTTATCAAGCGCAGCGGCTGTGCCCTGGCCGGGACAATGTTAGCTTCGCAGGGAGCGCTGGCTGTCAACACTGCTGGTAAAAAAATTCGCATAGGTGTTGTTGGAGGAGGTTTTGGGACATCCTTTCAGTGGCATGAGCATCCGGACTGTGTCGTTCAGGCGGTAAGTGACCTGCGCCAGGACAGGCGGAAACGACTGATGCAGGTATATAATTGCCCGAAGGCCTACAACTCGCTTGAGGAATTAGTACTCGCTAAAGACATCGACGCGGTGGCGATATTTACCGACGGCCCGCTTCACGTTCAGCACACCATCGAGGCGATGAAGAACAGCAAGCATGTCATATCGGCCGTACCCGCGGCCTGGGCCACTATTGAGCAGGCCGAGCTGCTTTTGGATACTGTCAAAAAATACGGCCTGACTTACATGATGGCTGAAACGGGTTATTATCAGCAGTCCACGATATCGGCGCGTAAGTTTTACCGACAGGGCAAGTTCGGTTCTCTTTATTATTGCGAGGCCGAGTACCAGCATCCCGGTCTCGAAGTGCTCTATTTCCGCAACGGCAGGCGAACCTGGCGGCACGGTATGTCACCTATGCACTATCCGACACACAGCACTTCTCAGCTTATCGGCGTCAGCGGTGAGAGGC
>CAZWME010000963.1:0-2285 GCA_964634515.1 uncultured Pirellulales bacterium
ATTTCGAGTATAGAAAGGTAGTGTGTATAAAGCGGTGGTAAAAAACTTCAGATAGCAGCAGGATTTTTTTGTGGATTAGATTACAGGAATTTTCTTGTAAATATCTGCTTATATAACTGCCATTTTTAACCCTTCGTGCGTAAGCACATTATTTGTTACTTCCGATCTTGATCCATTTTCTGAGTCTGGATTTACACTGCTCTAATTTTCCGCCCTCGGATTGTCTTTGTCCGTTCTGGAGGTTATATTGATCTATGGCCTGCATGATTATCTTTTCGAAGTTTATCCCTCCGAGTTTCCACGGCTTATTAATTAACCTGAAAATCTCTCCCTGATCAACTGCAGTCTGAAGATCGGCATCCTGTTCATATCCCGAGAGTACTATCCCGATGATATCGGGATGTTCTTGTTTGATGGTTCTAAGAAGCTCAAGCCCGGTCATTTCAGGCATGCACATATCGGTTACGATTACATGTACTTTTTCTTGCTGGAGAATTTCGAGTGTTTCTTTGCAGGTTTTGACGAAATGTTTATTGTATGATTCGTCCATAAGGCCCCTTTCCAGGGATTGCAGGACTATTGCGTCGTCATCAACGAATAATACGGTTCTCTTTTCCATTGTTATTTTCCTCACGTTCACTTTTTGCTTATTTTTGCATATATATTAGCGGCTATTGCTAAAGTTCAAATAAGCGCCTACGTCTTTTTCACTATCTTCTTGGGATTGGTTTGTTGCCCTGCTGATTCGGTCCAGTTCGGTTGAGACAGAAATGTTTTAAGTTTATCAAACTCTGTCTGTATGTCGGCAAAAAGCGCCTCAGCTTCTTCCAGTTCTTCCTTTCTGCCTTTAGTCTCAAGATCAAATAACATATCGGATATTTTCCTGGCAGCGACATGTCTGGCTAACCCCCTTAGCTTATGGGCATACATTTTTACATTCTCGGAATCCCCTTCTACTATTGCCTCGGCAAGAAGCTCTATGGTCTGCGGGGCATCTTCAAGAAAAACCTTTACAGTCTCTTTAAGCACATCTTCGTCGTCGTAAATCTTTTGAATTATTGCAAAGTCAACCGGGACTTCGCCAAACTGTTCATCTACCGGCTCGGCCGTTGTAGTATCAGGGGTTGATGTTTCAGAACAAAGCTGGTTGAGTTGTTTAACATCGGATTTTACCGATTCTATTCGCTGGTTCATATCTCTATTTCCTTCTGATAAATATTTATTTAGGATTTGCAGAAGTTTCTTATGCTCAATTGGTTTGCTTATATAGTCATCGCATCCGGCTACAAAACATTTCTCATCATCACCTTTCATAGCATAAGCAGTCAGAGCAATTATCGGTGTTTTCAATCTTTTTTTTCTAAGCGTCTTTGTAGCCTCATATCCGTTCATCTTCGGCATTTCTATATCCATAAATATCAAGTCAAATTGTTCAGTCAAAGCTTTTTGCACCGCCTTATTGCCATCTTCTACAATAGTTACCTGCAAATCAAGTCGCTTCAGGAGCGATTTGATAAGAACTTGATTAGTTCTTGCATCTTCAGCAACTAATATATGGCCGGAAAACTTAGTTTGCTTTATTTCATCCATCCCGGCCTCTATATGGCTAACCATATTCTGCCTGTCCAAAAACGGCTGTTTTGTTACGTCAACACGGGCAGGTATAGTTAGCGAAAACACCGAGCCTTTTCCAACTTTGCTGGTCATGGTAAGTTGTCCACCCAGCAGCTCCGCCAGCCGTTTCGAGATTGCAAGACCCAGACCTGTACCTCCAAACTCACGAGAAGTGCTGTTGTCGGCCTGGACAAATGTCTTGAATATTTCATCTTGTTTGTCTTTAGGAATGCCGATGCCGGTATCTTCCACGTCGAAACGAATGAATGGGGCATTTTCAATTTCCTGCAGAGATACCCTTAAATAGATGTGTCCTTGGCGTGTGAATTTAACAGCGTTACCAATAAGATTGATAAGGCATTGGCGCAGGCGAGTTACATCTGTGCGTATTTGTGCCGGCAGCCCACCTTCTTCGATGATTCTAAAGTTAAGTCCTTCAATTTTTGCCCTTGGCATCATCAATGATTCAACAGAATTGAGTAACTGTCCCAATAAGCACTCCTCAATATCAACATCGACTTTTTTGGCCTCGATTTTGGATAAATCAAGTATATCGTTTATGAGCCTGAGCAGATTATGACTTGAATCTCTGACAAGATTAAGATGCTCTTTTTGTTCATCCGTGAGTTCAGATTCTGCCAATAAGTTGGTAAAACCTATTATTGCATTCA
>CAZWME010000964.1:0-2283 GCA_964634515.1 uncultured Pirellulales bacterium
CATACGGTCAAATTAACAAAAGGTATCTTGAAAAGTTCAGGATGCATTTGTCCGGTATCTTATCAGGAAATCTGTTTTTCTATTTTATTGTTTTCGTCGAGAACAACGACTTTGGGTTTATGTCTTTCGGCATCATCGACCGTATAAAAGCCAAAGCTGAAAATGATGACAATATCCCCGGGGTCAATCAGTTTTGCGGCGGCTCCCATTATCACGACGTCGCCGGAGCCGGCTTCTGCGGCGACGACGTAGGTTTCCAGCCGAGTGCCGTTGTTCAAATCGGCGACCAGAACAGATTCATAATGCAAAAGACCGGCCGCATCCATCAGGTCAGAATCTATCGCGATACTGCCGGCATAATGCAGCTTTGTGCCGGTAACTCTCGCACGGTGTAATTTACTTTTTAACAACTTTACAAACATAATTTGCGCCTCGTGGTTAGTGTTTGGGCCGTTAGTATGCCTTTAGATTGCTATTTCCGCTTCATCCGTTAGCTGTTTCCATAATGTTTTAATATCCAATTTCTCCACCCAGCGCTCCAGATAATCCACATCTAACCTGCCATATTGTACCTCATAAACCCTTAGGGCATCGGCAAATTGCTTTTGCCTTCCTCCGGAAAGCTTTGCCCATTTCAATTTTGCCAGGATAGTATCCTCGGGAGTCGAAACCTGTAATTTCAAGCCCATAAAGTCTTCGCTGATTTTGCGTGGAAAACGCGACCGGTCAAAGGCCTCATCAGCCAATATCCAGAAATCGACTTTGCCGCCTGTCTTTAAGTCAATCATATTGAACATACTTTAGTTTTCAATTGCATCAAGAAGGCTGTGTTTATCCAAATAAAAATCGGGCTCCTGGAAAGCGCGGCTTAATTCATTTGCTTTTGCCTTTTGAATGACAATCAGGATATCTATACCAAGGGTGGACCTGGGTTCGCCCTGCAGACTCGAAGCGATGGAGCCCGTTATCATATATGGTATTCCAGTCAGCTCAAGTACCTGAATGACCTTTTTTAATAATTCCTGTTGTGACATTTATCGAGACGCTCTAAAAGTATCTTTTTGAATTTCTCCTCGGACAGCTCCGGGTATCTGCTGTGCAAACCTTGAATAAAAAGCTGTTCGGCAAACTCAGACAACTCAAATGCCTTAAGCAATCTGCTTTCAGGTGACATTCGACGAAGCACTCGAATGTATATCTTATGATTTGGATGTTTTTTAGCGTTCATACCATGTTTACAGCAATTCTCTAAATTCCTCCACGGTTAATCCCGCCTGGCGTATAACGGCTCTCAAAGTGCCTTCTGCGATTTCTTTATGAGCCGGCACAGTTAACCTGCGATGAGGAGGATTTTCGTGCCTAAGGATAATGTGGCTGCCCGTCTGATGGTCTGTACGATAGCCTGTCTTTTGCAATATCTTACAGATTTGCTTTCCTGAGACGACTGGTAATTTGGTCAAATTGTTACCTCAACAATCTCTTCCTCAATTGACGGGGGAATAGGTTCATTATGTTTCTTTAGACTCTCCAAGTAGCCCTTAACAGCATCCTGGATGTTCTTTATAGCTTCTTTTCGAGTTCTGCCCTGAGAAACGCACCCAGGTAAAGAGGGACATCCAACAACGAAAATGCCGTCTTCATCCTGCTCAATCAGAATTCTGTAGCGCATAGTTCATATCTCCTGTTTAATTCTCCTATAGTCGACTTCAGATTTAAGTCGGACGGTTACTATTATATCTTATTGTTCGCCCAAGTCTATTAGAATGTTGTCGATTAGCTGGGCTGAGTCGATTCTGACGGCGACGGCGATAAGGACCTTGCCAGCGATTTTGTCAATTGATTGCAGCGTTTCGGCGTCAACGATACTTGCATATTCTATCTCTATCGACGAAGACCGGGCTAAGACTTCACGCATTTTAGTGGTAATCGGTTCGCTTTGCCGGACGCCGGATTCAATCAGAACACGGCATTTCTGAAGTGATTCGTAAATTAAAGCTGCGTCTTTTCTCTGCTGTTCGGTCAGATATTTGTTTCTGCTGCTGACGGCCAGTCCGTCAGGTTCGCGGATTGTGGGGCAGATGACGATTTCCAAAGGCATATTCAAGTCGGCAACCATTCGCTTGATAACAATCGCCTGCTGAGCGTCCTTTTGGCCGAAATAAGTGATGTCGGGGGCAACTATGTTGAACAGCTTGGCACAGACGGTGGTTACGCCGCGAAAATGTTCGGGACGAGAGCGGCCGCAAAGCGGTTCGGTGAGTTTTTCGACATCCACCCAGGTCA
>CAZWME010000965.1:0-2283 GCA_964634515.1 uncultured Pirellulales bacterium
AGCAACGAAATCTGATGGTCATTATTCGTCAGGGCAAAACAACGAATTAGTACCTACTTTTTAACCTTAAATTCGAGCTTTCGACTATAACGATTCAGGAATTCTTCATCCTGGCAGCGGAGGGCAAAGCCATCATCGGTTATTTCATATATGAAGTTCCGGCCGGTAGAAGAATCTTTTGGCAAACCATCCGGAATTGTCTTTGGTAACTGTCCTGTTTTCGCTATGACATGGTAAATCTCCACAGCAGCCTTGACACCGTTGATATTAGCCTGGTGCCATACATGGTGTGGGTACCGTATATTAGTCATTCCTCTAATGTTGATCATGGTTAAGATATCTTTAGTTACCGGGTCAACACCATATTCCTCTGTCAGCTTGCTAATAAGCCTCTGTATTTGGGCAAGCTTCTGTTCGTAAATAAATTCACTGTCCAGGATTCGAAAAATCGGGTCAAGAAAGCATTGAAGCCCCTCGCTGGTACGCAAAAGAAATTGCTCATCCGTCAAGTTTCGGACGCTTTCCTTAGCCTGTTCGTCCTTGGCCACCTCTACAAGCAGATTCCTGAGCCTCAAAAGACGAGTGGAATCCATTCGGATGTGTTTCAACTCAGTTTTGATATATGCCTGTAACTCTTTGGCAAAGGACGGCGGTGCCCCTTGAACGACGCCGAGTTGGCCTCGAAACCACGTGAGAATGTACGTATCCGTCGGCATGACACCAAGCACGTGCTGAACCATTCTCAGGGCCAAGCTATCGGAACCCTTTGAGTATATATACAATTCCGGATCTTCGCTGAGGTGCCGGGCAATTCGCCGTACTGCAAGGCAGCGCTCCAGTGCCACACGATATTGGCCGTCGGCAGCGAGTGTCCGTGCATCCATTAAAAGAATGTCTTAAAGAGGACCAATCGCCCGACGCAAAGCCACCTCGCTGAGCTTACGTTCGGGCCATACCTCCCATATACATTGCGGCATCCGAGAAGCTATTTCAACAATTTCTATCATAGGCAAACAACGTCCCAGGTATGTTCTGATCTGTCTAGTAGGTTCGGAAACAGAGTTTATCTCGTACTTGATAGATTCAGGAGGTTCAGGGCGGAGCAGAAATGCCTGGTAATATAGCAAGGCCGCATTACCCAGATTCTGCGGCATACCGTCTTCCAGCCAGGGAGTGATTTCAGCGTTTCTTTTCTCGTAAGCCTGCTCAGCTTTCCGATCAGCCATAGCTTTCCGATCAGTCCTGGAACGAGCCACGAAACGGCCCGTGGGCTCAGGGGGATGATCCAGCCGCTTCACGATTTCTACTGGATTATCTGATTTGGTCTGGCCAAATGCTGTCACGACACCAAATACAACAGAGAGAAGGCAGAAAACCATATATTTTCTATTTGGGACATACCTATTCATTATAAAACCTCCTAACAAGAAAAATAACTTGCAACAGTAGCTTCTTATGTCTGCTGTGTGCTAATTCTCAATTCTGTATATGATCATGATATTTTTTCGAATATTTTGTTAGCTATTTTGAGAGCCTTTATTTATCTTCATCAATCATCCAGATAGCGTTCATATCCATATGGATCTCTGTTATCAAAAATATATTTATGAAGACCCCGAGTGTCCTCAGGGATAACACCAGCGATATACGGGTTTTTCCCCACTATCACTACTTCCCCGTTTTCCCTCTTTTCATAGTATTGCCATACCTGATTGGCCCATCCGATAGCAGTCCCTGCGGCATCCATCGCATCTCCCGACGTTTGATATGAAGCCCCATCCCACCCCGCCGTTTCATCGTAGTTTGTAGGAGATTTCTTACCACCTGAACCAATTCCTGTCACTTCAATCCAGTATGTATGATCACCTATAATCTCATCCTTTCCAATTTCATTATTTCCATCCTTGTCATTAACATCGTAAACTTCAATAAATGCTCTCCATTCATCTTGTATCTCAGTTCCAATTGCTTCACCCATCTTCTCAAGTTTTTCAGTAGCTTTGGCAAAATCCGGTGCTCCAGGGATGATATCGTCGACCTTTCCTATCATACCCCTTAACACCGTTTTTACTCCATTCCAGAACGTTCCTGTATTTGGGTCGTGAAAGTTTGGTAATACCCAATACTTACCGGTCACTTTTTGGCTTAATCCCCATGGATCCACATACGCCAGCGGGTTATTGCCACAATATGCATACCAATTAATGCCATTACCGTAGCCGATCGGGTCGGTCTGCAGGAACCGGCCTATGTATGGATTATAGTATCGGGCGCGGTAGTAGT
>CAZWME010000966.1:0-2270 GCA_964634515.1 uncultured Pirellulales bacterium
TTTTAATTGATTATTGATGAATGATTAATGATTGTTTACTGTTGATTATTGACAATTTCCTTGAGATATGTTACAGTACTTTGTTAGAGCAACATCATTTGCAAATCATCTAAATCTTTCTTTGTAAGTTGTTTTCGTACATAAAGCGACACTTAAATCGCTAAACAAAGGGGGTGGAGGATACGAAGATGCTGGAGGTAAGGAAGTCAGGAATTCTGGGGACGATCCCTTTACTGATTACAGTTGTCTTTCTCAGTTTTCCTGTTTATGCCCAATACGGCGGCGGAAATGGGACAGCCGAGAATCCATACCTGATTTACACGGCCGGGCAGATGAATGAAATCGGGGCCAATCAGGACGACTGGGACAAGCATTTTAAGCTGATGGCCGACATTGATTTGAGCGAGTATACAGGAACGGAATACAATGTTATTGGAACTGATATGGATAACCGCTTTACCGGTGTTTTCGACGGTAACGGCCATACAATCTCAAACTTCAGCTACACTTCTACTGATAGGAGCTATATTGGTATTTTCGGGAGCGTTGGTTTGCAATTAGAAAAGGGCGAGATTAGAGATTTGGGTGTGGTCGAACCTAATGTTGATGCGGGGACGGGAAGCTGCGTTGGCTCACTTGTTGGCTACTTTGGAGATGGAACAATCTCCGGCTGTTACGCTGATGGCGGCATTATTTCGGGAAGTAATAAAGTCGGCGGACTGGTGGGAGGTAATGGCGGCACAATCACTAACTGCTATGCTACCGGTACCGTTTCGGGTACGAGTGAGTCGTGGTATGGTGGTACCGGAGGGCTGGCGGGATTTAATTCCGGCCGTATCATCAACTGCTATTCTATGGCAGATGTTTGGGGCAATCAGACAGCCGGAGGTTTGTTAGGAATGAATTCCGGGCATGTCATCACCTGCTATTCAACCGGCAGCGTTTCAGGAAATAGAAACATCGGGGGTTTGGTAGGAATCAGGTGGGGTGGTACCACAAGGGATTCTTTCTGGGATACACAAGTCACAAGTAAGACGAGTGGTGATGACGGTACGAGTAAAACAACGGCCGAGATGCAAACAATGAGCACATTTATCGAAGCCGGGTGGGACTTTGCAGGCGAGAGCGCAAACGGGGTCGAGGAAATCTGGAGCATTTGTGAGGGGACAAATTATCCGAGGTTCACCTGGCAAATAGCATCGGGCGATTTTGTTTGTCCGGACGGCATCACGTCAGCCGACTATATATTCTTCTTAGAGCACTGGGGAGATGATAACTGCAATTTAAGCAATGATTATTGTCAGGGTACAGACCTTGATTTCTCCGGTACGGTCGATGTCAATGACCTTGTAATCTTTTTTGAAAACTGGCTGGCAGATGTTGATAATTGAATCCGTCCACGGAAGACCGGATCTAAGATATTGATTAATAACTAACGCCGTGTACAGGTCTTTCAAATTATTGTTTTGGGCCGAAAAATCGTGGTTTCAATCTGAAGATTTCGTAGCTTGTGTAATACGAACCTTATTATTGAGCTAAGAAACAAGGTTTCTCAACGAAACATCCGAAATCTGACAACTCGAAAATGACCTGATTTTTACCTGATGCCGAGTCCGGGCGTGTGGCATACTACATATCAGCGATATTGGGAAAAGGCGTTGATGACCCTGTTATATAAAAAATGGGGTATTGGAGGATAGAAGAATGTTGGGGGTGAGAAAATCCCGAATTTTGCGGACAATCCCTCTACTGATTAAAGTTTCACTATTAATTCACAAATTCCCCAAAAAAAGTGTAACGAATGGAGTAGGACATGGACTTGTATATATAGAATCATGAATGATATGAATAATGACAATTGTGACCAGGTAGAGAGCCTTTCTTCAATCATAATCAAGGCTCAGCAGGGAGATAAAGCAAGTATGGGGCATTTAGCCGAGGTGGCGGAGGCCCGTCTGCTGACCTATATCTTCAGGTTGACCCTGAACCAAGATTTAACCGAAGAGCTGTGTCAAAAGACGCTGGTGAAAATGGTGCAATCGCTTAAAGAGCTTGAGAATATTGATCGATTTTGGAATTGGATATTGAGGCACGCCATGGGTGAAGTACAGCATTACTATCGGGATCAAAAACGCAGACATGAGGTCGAAATCGAGGCCCTGAACCGAGAGTTTTTCAAAGAATATGTCGCTCGGAATCATCAGGACGGCCTCGATCAGTCGGCACGTATCGAATTATCTGAGATTATTTATGACGCCATTGCTAAATTG
>CAZWME010000967.1:0-2270 GCA_964634515.1 uncultured Pirellulales bacterium
TGCTGTTATTGTTAATCCGGAAAATGACTGGGTAGATCATTTCAATGTTGAAGAATTGAAGATGCTGTGGGAGCCTGCTGCACAGGGAGTTGTAATGAAATGGAACCAGATTCGCAAAGGCTGGCCTGATGAAGAAATTCACTTGTTTGGACCAGGGGTTGCTTCCGGAACCTATGATTATTTTACTGAGGCAGTTGAAGGCGAAAGTGGTTCAAGCCGGGGAGATTTTACCGCTTCTGAAGATGACAATGTTCTGGTACAAGGCGTTGCAGGTGATAAATTCGGACTTGGATTTTTTGGTCTTGCATATTATGAAGAGAATGCGGATAAGTTACGTCTTGTTTCTGTCGATGGTGGAAAAGGGTACGTGGCACCTTCCATTGAAACAGTAAGCAATGGAACATATTCGCCCCTTTCAAGGCCTTTGTTTGTCTATGTAAACAGCACTGCCGCCAAAAGACCGGAGGTACAGAAATTTATTAAATTTTACCTGAAGAATGCACCGGTTTTATCGGAAGAAGTGGGCTATGTTGCCCTGCCTGCAGAAGAATATATAACACAGACAAACAAGTTCCTAAACTTTGTGAAGGGTTTATAATTGAAAAGAAAGCTTCAAATCGCCGGACTTGATCTGGCGATTTGATTTGAATAAACCGGAAATGGCTCGAAAATCTGAATATTTTATAGAAAAGTTTTTACTTATCAGTGCCTATATTACTATTCTTACTACCGTTGGAATAGTTCTTGTTTTAGCCATTGAGGCATATAAGTTTTTTAGTGAAGTATCGATTCTGGAATTTTTTACAGGTACAGAGTGGACCCCTCTTTTTACCAAAAAAAGATATGGAATTTTACCCTTGTTATCGGGGACATTGTTAACTTCTTTTATTGCCATTATGGTTGCTTTGCCTATTGGCTTAAGCATAGCAATTTATCTGAGTGAGTATGCTCCCAAACATTTCAGGCAATATGTAAAACCTTCTTTGGAAATGCTGGCGGCTGTGCCTACGGTTGTTTATGGTTTTTTTGCTTTAACTGTGGTTACCCCATTTTTACAACATCTGATCCCGGGTATGTCAGGTTTCAATTCCTTATCAGCAGGTATTGTTATGGGAATTATGATCATCCCGATTGTATCTTCTTTAAGTGAAGATGCTTTGAATGCAGTACCTGATTCACTTCGTGAAGCATCATATGGTATGGGATCGACACGTTTTCAAACTGCAATAAGGGTTGCCGTTCCGGCAGCATCTTCGGGAATCGTTGTCTCAATTATCCTGGCCATATCAAGAGCTATTGGAGAAACTATGATTGTAGCTATTGCTGCAGGTCAGCAACCTCGGTTCACCTTCAATCCCCTGGTACCTATTGAAACTTTAACTGCTTATATAGTCCAGGTAAGCCTTGGAGATGTGCCACACAATTCGGTTGAGTACAGAACAATTTTTGCAGCCGGCATCACTCTTTTTGCATTTACATTTATTTTGAACAGCATTAGCCATTGGATTAAAGACAAATACAGAGAGAAATATGAATAGGATAAAAATCAATCGGTTAAAGGATAAATTGTTTCTGATAACGGGCATTGTAAGCACCTTTATTGGACTTATACTTCTCGCTATTTTTATCGGCGACATTCTTATTAAAGGTTTCTCCCGGATTAGCTGGGATTTTCTGGCGAATCTTCCTTCCAGAATACCTGAAAAAGCCGGTATTTTTACTGCTATGATGGGCACGATATGGGTACTTGTGCTAACGGCAGTTATTGCCTTTCCTGTTGGCATTGGGGCAGGGGTATATCTTGAGGAATATGCAAAAAAGGGATGGCTTTCAAAATTATTTGAGATAAATATTTCAAACCTGGCCGGAGTGCCTTCAATTATATACGGATTACTGGGGCTGGAAATTTTTGTTAGGGTAATGCACATGGGAAGTTCAATACTGGCAGGAAGCCTTACACTGGCATTACTCATTTTGCCTATCATTATTGTTTCAACAAGGGAAAGTATAAAAGCTGTACCGCAATCATTACGTGATGCCTCATACGCTCTGGGTGCTTCGAAATGGCAAACCATCTCTCAACAGGTTTTGCCTGTTTCGTTTGGCGGTGTTCTTACCGGTGTTATACTGGCCCTTTCAAGAGCTGTTGGCGAAGCCGCACCTCTTATTGTGGTAGGTGCTCTCGCGTATGTTCCCTTTTGCCCCTAAAAGCCCTATGGATGATTTTTTTTATCTATGTTCTATCATAAAATACTGTATCACAAATAAAT
>CAZWME010000968.1:0-2269 GCA_964634515.1 uncultured Pirellulales bacterium
GTGATATCACCACTTAATGCGCCGATATCGTAGAGGCCGTCTTCAACAAAGGTGTTGAGATAAGCCGGTGAATCTCCAGGAACCGTAGCCGCCCAGTTATTGGTGTTCCTATCGATGACTCTTAAGCTCCATACCTTACCGGGATGGAGCATACCGTCTCTCGCTGTCCCTGTGGTTATATCGACTTTCCAGTAGTATGTGATTCCCCGCTCAAGGGCATCAGCCGGAGCAAAGCTGGCTTCGGTCATCTGACCCTGGAACACACTTGCATCACCGGCCTCTACCAGAGCCGGATCAGTGCCAAAATAGACATCGTGTAAAGATGCGGTTTCACCGGCCACCCAGCTCAGTACGGGCATGTTGTCAACATCTCCAGCACCATCGGCCGGTTCAGGATCGCTGGCCACGTCAGGATCGAAACCTGTGAAACTCCAGACCGAACCGGGATTCGTACCGGTAACCGAAAATTCATCGATCTTCCAGTAGTACGTAACAGCAGCCTCAAACGCCCCCGGGTCAAAGGATGTAACCATGACCTTGCCCTTGAACGTACTCGGGTCTGCAGCCGCTACAGCCGCCTCATCTGTACCGAAGTACACATCGTGCATAATCACACCCTTACCGGCGGTCCACTCGAGCTGGGTACCTGTTTTTATTTCACCGGCACCATCAGCCGGACTCGGGAAGTGTGCTTCCAGAGGCAATGTCGTGAAACTCCAGAGGTTACCTTCACGTACGGTTCCATCGGCCTCGACCTCATCAACACGCCAATAGTAGGCCGTTCCATCATCAAGGGCCGTCAGGTGTATTGTCATATCGGTCTCTGCAACTAAATCGGATTCGTCGATTGTAGCATCGGTGCTCAGATATACCTTGTGGGAGACAGCCGAGGGGCCCGCAACCCACTCCAACGAAGCCGCTTCTGCATCAACAGCACCATCTGCCGGGTTCGGATCCTTGGCCTTCAAGAGGATGGTGTTCCACGGAGCCGGGGAGAGAAAACTGCCGTCAATGACATCCCGATCAGGGCTGTCAGGACCTTGCCAGGCCACCGCCAGGTTGTCACCACCACCGGCTTCTTTAACGATGGCCGAGATGTAGTATTTCCCGCCAGCTTCCAGAGCAACGGGTGCGGACATCTGCTCAGGCATGTTATCGAACTGGCGTGAGCCTGTCCAACTGGCGTGACCGGCGATGCTGACCGCATTGGCCGGGTCGTCGTCGGTGCTCAGCAAAAGCTCGCAACCGTCGTCGGCGGCGATCCAGAACGTGTAGTCACCGGAAGTCGCCGGATGGAGAAAACCGTGGATTCGTTCGCCGAAGTCAGAGCCCAGGTCTCCCTCAGGCTGCTCCAACGATGTTACCAGATCGCCCCATGTGGGATTGTCAGGGTAGTTGGCGTTATCCGTCAAATCCGTCGCGAGCACTCCGCCGATGCCTTCCCAGACTTCGCGCATGATCGAACCGGTGCCCTGTGCGCCGGCATTACATACCAGAGACAACACAAGGACAAAGGAAGTTAAAATAAACAATCTCTTACTCATAATACTTCTCCTTTAATGTATCTTCTTTTTTGTAAGAAGATTAACGATTGTTGTTTTGGCAACAAGCCAAAACATTCGTTGTTATAGACAGGCAATTAAATACAGAGGTTACCCTCGGGCTGTGCCTGTCTCGAACAACCTTCACACAAGCAACAAAGAATCTTCACCAAACCTTGTGCCCGTTTAAAATAAGTTTTATTGCAGGACATGGCTCTTAAGCCACTTCCATGAGTAATTATCCGTGAGTTGAAAGTCGAAGTAGAAAATACCTACCTCCAGAGGAATCAACCTCACTCCAACTCTGTCCCTCACCTATACGCTAGGTGTTTGCCCAGGAACTATGGATATTCCATATGTAAGAAATTCAAAACCACGAAACTCAATACTATAGCTTATACCAAATTATATATACTTTCGTCAAGAAAAAACGGGCTGTTTTTGAGGAATTTCACATAATTATTTTGTAAATATTTATGAAATGGACGATTTTTTTTGAAAATATCCCAAAAAAACTAAAAAAAAGACGCTATCCGGAGCCTTCCAGGACGCATTCTATTACCATTCAGCATTCTTTGAACGATAGTCATGATATTATGTGATTCAGGAATTTCGAGAAATTGAAAAAAAGTGTCGAAATGGAAAAAGCAGTTAACAGTCATAATATTGAAAAAATGAGAGTGTTGGGGCTCGAACCCAAGACCTACGGCTTAAAAGGCCGTTGCTCT
>CAZWME010000969.1:0-2269 GCA_964634515.1 uncultured Pirellulales bacterium
GGGGGCCTGTCCAGGGGCTGTCTGTGTTGGCATTATTGACCTCATCAATCCGCCAATAGTACTTGGTATCCCATTCGAGCTGTCCGGGGTCATAGCTCTCAGAACCAAGGTTTCCAGTAGCTTTGTACTCGGGAGAACTCGTATCGGCGTTTTTAACAGCTTCTGGGTCAGAGCCGAAATAGATCTCATGTGAGGCTGCGAAGACATTAGGGATCCAAGTCAAAACAGGTGTCTGCTTTACGTCCACAGCACCGTTAGCAGGATCAGGATTGGCGACGCCGCCTTCGGTTGTAAAGGACCAGACCTGGCCTTTATATGTATTGACGGCATCGAACTCATCGACCCGCCAGTAGTAGGTTTTGGCCAGTTGAAGCGGGCCTGGGCTATAGGTTGCAGCTCCCTGAGGCAGACCTCCGGCAGCATTGTTTACATCGTCAAAGTTGTCACCGAAATATACGGTATGCAATTTTGCATCGAAACCTGCCGTCCAGCTAAGAGTGGAATCTACCTGAACAGATTCGGCACCATCGGCCGGGGCGGGAAAGTATGCTGTCTTGGGAGGAATGGCAAAGCTCCAAGTCTGGCCTTTGTGTATGGTAGTACCGTCGGGTTCAACTTCATCAATTCGCCAATAGTAAGTCGTACCTGGAACAAGGCCATCGGGAAAAGCAAATCCGGGAAAGCCGGCAGTAACGAGCGTTGTGGCCTGGTTGCCCTGGAATGTGCCTTCGGCGCCGCTGTCCACGTCGCCAAAATTATCACCGACATACACATCGTGTGAAACTGCAGTAGCGCCGGGTTCCCAGCTTAACAGGATCCATGTCTGGTCAATCAAAGCTCCATCTGCAGGCTCCGGGAAAAAGGCTGTCTTGCGTTCTACACGAACATTGGCCTGCAGCCATTCGTTAATACCTATGATTTCCGCTTCGCTTAGCGATCTGTTGTACACAATTGTCTCTGCAATCTCGATATCCGTTTGTGCTATGCCACTGCCACTGGTTGGTAAATTACCGGCGCGCAGGTCGCCAAGGTAGAAATTATCAACAGATGTCGTGTATGAATTACCGGTACTGTTATGTACCTGTTCAATTGTCCCATTGGTATTGAACCATTGGTCGATGCTGTCGGGATTCATTCTTGAAACGCGAATAAAGAACTGATCTTCAGGGTGCTCCGTAGTTGCACCGCCGACGGATCCATTATCCTTACGGATGGTCACATCAATCGCAAGGTTGAAATAATTGCCCAGGTTTTCTCCTTCGCCGGGTAGTGAGCCAATACCTACCGGACGAGTCATGCCGCTGTTGCTCTGTTCGATGTTGGAAACTTTATATACGGCAAAAACGGTAAGCTCGCTCAGTACTTCGCCATTATTAACGTTAGGTGCCCGCAACAATTCATCTTCATCACGAGCAAACTTGACTGTGCTGAATGCATGCTCAAATACATTTGTATTCGTGCCAAATGAAAGTGATGGTAGTATATAAGTGACGTTAAAAGCAGTGACCTCGCCCACGGTTTCGGCGTTGTTGCCTCTGCCGCTGACATCGACCCAAATTCCGGTGGCGGGATCAAAATTAGCATCCGGACTTCTCAGCCAAAGACAAAGATTATCTTTGACGCTGCTGTCATCGGGAGCCAGGGCAACTGCCTGAACTACTCCTGCCAAAACCATCACGAAAGTAAAACAAACCAGATAATGTGATTTCCTGTACATAATATAATCCCCTTATTACATAAGTTAACAAGTTATGGAACTGCGGGCTACGGAGCATAGAGCCGAATATCATCGAAGTACATCATACCTGTCCCGCCGGCAACCGGGTTGCTCCTGTTTCCAAGGCCAAGGGTAATCGAAGTTACATTGGCAAGGTTTACGCCCTGGTCTGCAAATCGCGATAGGTCGATATTCCAACGGGTCCAGGAGGTTCTTAGTGCCGCATCAGGATTGTCATAATTGACCACGTCGCTACCATTAAGAGCAACATACAAATTCTCAGCGGCGTTAGCGGCATCACCTTGGAACCAGATTGTCAATGTGTTGACACCTTTTACTGTCCAGTTACGATTGGAAGTCAACGTCAAAGTTGCTTCGGATTTTCCAACGGTGTTGTCATAGTAAAGCGGCATCGACTTATTGCCGCTGTGAACGATAGTCTCTTCGTAAAATGGAGGATCTAAATGACCAGCCTGAGAGCCATTTGTCGGGTCGTCGTATCCGTCCACCCAGGCGTTATAAATCCTGTTACTTCCGGGCTCACCTTCATCA
>CAZWME010000970.1:0-2261 GCA_964634515.1 uncultured Pirellulales bacterium
AGTGCTACATCAGGATCATCATTATCGACCCTTGCATTACCGTTGAGAGCAACGTACAAAGTCTCAGCGGAATTACCAGAATCACCTCTGAACCAGATTGTCAGAGTATCGACACGTTTGACAGTCCAGTCACGATTGGAAGTTAAGACATAAGTCGCTTCAGATTTACTGACAGCATTGTCATAGGCCATCGGCATCGATTGAGTACCGCTGTGGACTATGGTCTGCTCGGCAAATGGAGGATTAAGGTTACCAACAACAGAACCATTCGTAGCCGGGTTGTCGAATCCGTCTATCCAGGCCAGATATAACCTGTTGCTCTCGGGGTCACCTTCATCAAGGTCATTATAGCTCTCCATATCGTCAATGATAAGGAAGTTGGCCGTGGTGAAGCTCCAGAGAGGACCTGTCCACGGGCTATCGGCGTTGGCGTTATTGGCCTCATCTACACGCCAGTAGTAAGTGGTATCCCATTCAAGCTGTCCGGGTTCATAGCTCTCGGAGCCGAGGTTTCCACTGCCTTTAAGCTCAAGAGAAGTTGAATCGGCGCCGAAAAAGACCTCATGTGTATCGGCAAAAACTCCCGGCACCCATGTTAGAACAGGTGTCTGCGTAATGTCCACAGCACCTTTAGCCGGGTTAAGTGCCGCAACAGCACCTTCGGTCGTAAAGCTCCAGACATCACCTTTATGTGTTTCGACAATATCGAACTCATCAACACGCCAATAGTAAGTCTTGGCCATTTTAAGTGTACCGGGAGTATATGTTGCAGAACCATGTGGGAGTCCACCTGCAGCATTGTTAACATCGTCAAAAGTTTCACCGAAGTAAACCGTGTGGAGTTTCGCTCCCCAACCTGCCGTCCAGCCAAGGGTTACATCAATACTTACAGATTCGGCACTATCAGTCGGATCGGGAAAATATGCTGTCTTTGGTGGAATACTAAAGCTCCAGATGTCACCCTTCCACGGGCTGTTCGGTTCAGTGTCATTGACTTCATCGATTCGCCAGTAGTAAGTTGTGCCCGGAACAAGTCCATCAGGATAAGCGAATCCGGGAAAGCCGATCACAAAAATTGTGTCTGTCTGGTTGCCCAGAAATGTACCTTCGGCACTATTGTTCACATCGTCAATATTATCACCGAAATACACATTGTGTGAGACCGCATAATCTCCAGCTCTCCAACTAATGCTCGCCCATGTATCCATATGTAGGGTGCCTTCACTCGGATTCGGGCCCAGGGCATACGGATATCCCTCACTACCTTCCATAACGGCTAAGATCTCGTCCTCTATCAGCGCGTGGTTATAGACACGAACATCATCGATAATACCGTGGAAGTTAGGCGGATTTCCCCGATTGTCGCCGCCGATCGTGTGGCTAGTGTTAAACGTGATGTCCGTCCCCAGAGTCTCAATCATAGTTTCCAATTGGCCGTCGATGTACATGTAGTTGGCATTTGTCGCCTTGTCCCGTACCCAGGTGAGATGGTGCCATCTGTCGTCTCGCAAATCGGTTGTTCCGCGGTGGTCAATCTCGCCTCCATTCCACCACAGGCGTATTTGACCAAGCGCGTGAAGCTCCCAATTGGAGTTCGGGCTGTCGGAATAGTTACCCAGAACAATCCCCACCCGTTCGTCCGTGCCCAGGTTCTCTGTGCCTGCCAGAGGAATCTTGACCCACGCGGCGACTGTGTTCGAGGAGGAACCAATCGTCAATTGATTCTTCAGTGTAATCTGATCGTCGTCACCATTGAACTTAAGAGCGCTGCCCATCTTGCCAACTACCCATTGCGGGTCGCCTTCGATGGTCCCGTCATTCCCGGAGCCGGATAAATCAATAACAGTATCCCCGGAGCCTTCATCCAGCCTCCAATGTGCTACCACTTCTGCTGAAACACTGCTGACCAATCCCAGCACCAAAATAAAAGAGACAAAATAAATCAATTTCTTAGACATAACAATCCTCCTTAAAAAACTATATATAGGTTATTAATTGAAGTGCAAAATATCTTCACTGTGAAGTACAAAGCTCACTTTAAGACTCAGCGCTTCATATATACATCCTCCTCTATTCGGTAAATTACAAGAAATGTGCCAACACCAACAGGAAGATTAAAAGCCACATTTGCCTGAATTTACAGGCAGATAATCAATCTCACTTATACCAAAATATCAGCGCTACTGTCAATTAAAAAAAGGCCCATACCGAATTGGTACAGGCCCCAAATTAACAAATCTACTACACAGTTTTATTTAACG
>CAZWME010000971.1:0-2260 GCA_964634515.1 uncultured Pirellulales bacterium
TACCTTTATGTGTTTCGACAACATCGAACTCATCGACGCGCCAGTAGTAAGTCTTGGCCATTTTAAGTGTATCAGGACTATAGGTTAAAGTTCCCTGAGGAAGACCACCTGTTGCATTGTCCACTTCGTTAAAAGTTTCTCCGAAGTAAACCGTGTGCAGTTTCGCTCCGTGACCTGCCGTCCAGCTAAGGGTAACATCCACACCTATAGACGCGGCGCCATCAGCAGGAACGGGATAGTATGAAGTCTTGGGAGGGACACTAAAGCTCCAGATGTTGCCTTTCCACGGACTGTTTGGCTCGGCCTCATTTACCTCGTCAATTCGCCAGTAATAAGTTGTTCCCGGCACAAGACCGTCCGGATAAGGAAATCCGGGAAAACCGACAATAATAAACGTATCGCCTTGGTTACCGACAAATGTGCCTTCGGCGCCTTCGTTCACAGCATCAAAATTATCGCCAACATACACATCATGTGTGATTCCGAAATCTCCCGGTAACCAGCTAAGATTTACCCACGTACCATCAATTAGGGTGCCGTCTTTCGGACTCGGGCGCCGGGCTTGCGGTTGGTCGCCTGCGGTGGAGTCGGAGAGAACCAGATACCCATATCCCAGACTTTGGTCATGAGCTTCACGGCTTGTCCAGGTCATCTGAATTTCACGGTCTCCGTTGTCTGTATCGTCCAGTACAGGGTGGAATCCGATGATGCTGCCTACTGAAAAGTCTAATGATAGCATCTGTCCGTATTCGATAGACGCCTCACAGATATATCCGTCGCTGGTGACGGTGGAAGCTACCTCAAGGTAATCAATCGCGCTCTGACCAGCACCGTCCATGTTGCACCAGTTCCATGTTTGGTTCATGAAATCAAAACCGTACTGGTAATGTTCTTCATGTCCTGAAACTGCATTTGTTGTGGCAAAAAATATTTCTACTGCGTCCGCATTCCAGATATCACCGCCGGTTTTATTCTGGGATAACGTATCGTCTGTTACTATGACTGCCATGTAGATGTTCTCGTCGTCCCATAGCATATAGAATTCGGCGCCAAGGTCCCCGACGTTGTCCCAGCTTGCCTGCCCTGTATTCAATTGCTCTGCCACATCAAGAACAGCCGGGGTCATAGCTCCAAGATTCCAGTCGCTCAGATCTCCGTCAATTGTAACAGTACCCCTGAGACAGTCTATAACCAGGTCTTCTCCGGTCTTTGGGTGCACTGCAGGTGGGTCCGCCATCACCAAACTCAGGCTGAGCAAAGTTACAATTACCATGAAAAAGCATTTCTTAGCTAACATATTATTTCTCCTTCTTTCAACTTAATACTTATAGGAAATTTCGCTCCGGCCACACACCGCAGACCGACTTCCTTGGATTTTTCTCATTATTAAGAGCTGTTAATTGCTGAGAAGTTTGCATATGAAACTGCAGACCACAGAGTCAGGTTCTTACTTAAGACCATATCTCCGGCGCAACACATAATAACTCCTCCTCTAAATATACGAATAAAAAAGCCCGTCTTCCGGGAGACAGCAATGAATGTATCTGCCTCCACAGACACAAATCCCACCGAATATACTATCTATACCAATTATTCGCTTTCCAGTCAAGGAGAAAATCCCCGCGATTAACCATAAAATTTCAGATAATCCGTTTAACTGAACCAATTTCAACAGAATCAAATATCAATGAAAAGGGGCCTATACCGGGTAAATATAGGCCCCGAATTCACAAATTTACTTCAAAATTTTATTTAACAGTCAAATCCCTTCTCTAAGGTGCCGGTGCATAGAGACGAATATCATCGAAGAACGCAAAACCGGTGCCACCGGCCGTCGGATTAGACCTGTTACCGAAACCGAGAGTGATTGAAGTCACGTTGGCAAGGTTTATGCCCTGGTCGGCAAATGCCTGCAAGGGGATATTCCACTCGGTCCAGCGGGCGGCCTGTGCTGCCGCGGGATCATCATTATCGACACCGGCGCTGCCGTTCAGAACAACGTACATCGTCTCAGCGGCGTTGGTCGTGCTTCCTCGGTACCAAATCGTAAGTGTGTCAACACCTTTAACTGTCCAGTCATTATTGGAAGTCAATGCTAAAGTTGCCTCGGATTTGCCGACAGCGTTGTCGTAGGACATCGGCATCGACTGCAAACCGCCGTGAACGATAGTCTGCTCGGCAAATGGAGGATCTAAATGACCAACCGTAGAACCGTTTATTGCAGGATTACTAAAACCGTCTTCCCAGGCAAGATATATCC
>CAZWME010000972.1:0-2254 GCA_964634515.1 uncultured Pirellulales bacterium
TCTTTCAGGAGCAGAAAAACATCCTCATTTCCAAGTGACCGTTTGACTCCAAAATGACACCACAAATGTCAAATTCGACGATTATCTGCCTTTTCTATAAATTTAACCAAGTGTTATATTGTCAAGGTGGCGTCAAGCCATCCCCAAGCTTCGGATTGATGAATGATTATTGGGGTTGTTATTCTTCACTACGTTCAGAATGGCAATTATTTTAAATAAACCCTTTCCCCGACAGAAAAGCAAGTAGGCTAACATTCCCCTGTTGCGCGCCAATTTAGCAGCACTCGGGGACAAGCTCGGATAAACTCTGGGTAAACCCATTCCAAAGATTATGGCTCTTCCGGGAAATGCGTTGGTACAATCGGCGATTCGGACGACCGAGAAAAATCGTTCGGGGCCCCAGATGTCCAAATTACCCCCCTGGCTGCCCTAATTCGGCCATCTGCCCAAACGATTTTTCTCTCGATCTAATCCCGGAGCTCCGATCTGTACGGGCTACCTATGCATTAACAGGATGAACCAAGATTATTTTCTTTTCGGCATTTTATCGGTGTCCTTGATCCGGCCTCTTATGAGTTTTGTTCCCTGAGCGGTCAGCCAAAGATAGTGATCAGTCGGCAGGCCCTCATAGGTAAGAAATTTCGATTCTCCGACAGGCGGGTCGTTTGTGCATTTAAGGATAGCTGTCGATTCGTCGAACTCGTCGAACATCGCCACATAAGCCATTTCCGCGCCGGCCCTTTTCGCCGCCAAAAACATGCTCCAGTAAAAGTCACCTTTTAGTCTCGGGATAGAGTTCCAGTTATTGCCGTGCATGTTGAACCAGCTAAATCCGGGAAATACCACGGGCAGGAAGTCCAGATTGTATTGATTGCACCATTTAATGTCTTCAGTCCACATTGGCTGCGCTTTATTAGAAGCATCTTCGACCGTCCTGAATCGCCCGATCGACCATGGAGAGACCACATCAGCCATTTTCATAACTTCTTTTAGATTTTTATCTTCCAGTGCGTCGTTTTTACCTATTCGCCAATATGTCGGGATGCCCAGCATGACAGAAAATTTGCCGTAAGTTGGGTCCTCTTTTAGAAACTTAATTATCCTGGCAACATCAAGTGAGTCGTATTGTCTCTTATTAAAGCCGCAGCCCCATAGTGCGATTAGTGGTTTTCCCCTGTGGTGCAGATAAGCGGGATCCCTGGCAAGGCCCATTTTGTCTATGAGCAGTTTTATGTCATTGATGATGTGGTCCACCTGCGCTGCCGTGGTGCCGGTCAGGTCGTACATAAGTATGTATGTCCTGCCGTACTTGTTGGCGGCCGCTCGACAGTTAGCAAAGACGACGTTTACATTATTAAATTCGAAAGGCTTGAAGGTATTGGCGGCGAATCTCTGGATGAACGCTCCGTCGATGCCGTATTCTTTCATCCATTTAAAATGCAGGTCGGCCACACCCGGACTCATCGAACTGTAAACGTAAGCAGTTGAGCCGTCAGCGTGCTTAAAGGACGTTGCAACCTTATCCTTTTTTTTATATTCTTTCATGTCGGGCCACATATCGATCGAGCAGACGCCCGGCTCGAATTCATCGCTGGGGGCGGCGAATGGCTTTCCCCAGTGGAACCATCCCATACCCGAGCCGTCACCCGGAGTTGTAAACCAGCCCTGGTATCCGCAGACTACTTTTCCCTTCAATGTTGAAGTGTCGACGCCCGGGTTCGACGGGCCTGTGTATGGGTGCATTGAGGCCTCGATGACTTCATCGTAAGAGAGTTTGAATTCTTCGATGCGGTTTTCCGGTAAAGAACCGCAGCCGGCAATCAAGATAAGTGAGATCGTTACAGAGATCAGCAGTAATTTTTTCATTTTGCCCTTCCTTATTTTCAAAAAAGTATCTTTAGGATTTCTTCGAAACTGTCGCAAAAGTGATTGCACAGACCAAGCGTGCCGCCTTCGATAATATTGCCGTCTTTTATGCCTATCGCCGCAAAACCGGCGAGCCTGATGGAGGCTATCCCCGCACTTGAGTCTTCAATGCCTACGATGTGGTGACGCTCTCTGAATTCCAGCCCCAAACCAACTCGGCAGACTTCCGCATACAGCCAGGGATGAGGTTTGGGAGAAAGCTCACCCAGAGTTCCACATGAACCTTTTCGAAGCGGAAAGCCCGCTGTGATGATTGCATCATAAAAGTCATCTGGTTTGCCAAGGCCCAGCGTTTCAAAGGCCGATAGTATCTCGGGATATGCTTTTT
>CAZWME010000973.1:0-2253 GCA_964634515.1 uncultured Pirellulales bacterium
TGGGACGCTTTGGATAAAATTTTATGTTCTAAAATATTTTAGAGCTAATGCCCTATAATTGTCAATGAATCGGTGTCGCGTTAATATTGGAGACCTACTGAAATCAATTTAGTATGATCCATTTGTATTTTTGTACCTTAATTAAACCAATGGCCTATAACAAAATGCCCTTTTCGGGGACGCAAGAATTCCCCCAGTTGTGAGGGTAAGATTGTGAGGAGATGCTAGATATGGCTATATGAACGTGGGGAGGCTCGAACTCCCAACCAATGGCTTAAAAACCAGTAGATGTCATGTCCGCAGCGTATCACAGCGTCCATTGTGTCCACACGTTACACAAAATTCTCGAAATTTTGTCCATACAGTTCATTATGTCCACAAATATCACTGGTTCTGCACCAGGAATGCACCAAGAAGACGACTAAAACATTGTATGTTTTCTGAGTCTTTTATAACACTACCTAAGTAGTTGAAATAGTTTTTGGAGTTTAAGGTCACAATGTTCGATACTGTATCATAAATCCATATATAGGTAGACAAAAGAAGAGAACTCCCTGAAAATAGGACAAAACCTAGACCCGAAAGGAGTTCTCAGATGACAGCTAGCACTGTCAAAATCATTATATCCGCTGAAATAGCAGAGCGGAAGGTCGAACTAGGAGAAATAAAACTGGAGATCAATGAAAAGCTAGATGAGAGCATCTATCACGGGATGCAATCAGCAGGGAAAGCACTGCAGGGAGTGATTCTGCAAGAAATCGATGATGGAATTGAGGAAGCAGTACCGGCGACATGGAAGAACATAGGACGAGAGAAACGGCAAATAATGAGTTGTATGGGCACAATCCAATTTGCACGTCGGATATATCAAGATGACAAAGGTAAGAGACGTATGGCACTTGATGAAGTCATTGGTCTTGAAAGGCACAGCCGATATAGTATGAGTGTGAAGCAGAAAGGGAGCTATCTGGCGAGTGAACTGCCTTATCGAGAGGCAGCCGAGATCTTAAGCTGGATGATAGGTGACTTCATCAGCCACAGTGCGATAGGTCGGATGGTAAGGGAGGTAGGTAAAAGCTATCAAGCAGAAGAGGCAGCACAACGAGAGCGGATATTTAAGGACGCAGAACATATCAAGCCAGGGCGGATCCCAGCGAAGGTGCTGTATGGAGAAAGTGATGGGGTTTGGATCTCCTTGCAGGGAGAAGAGAAACGAAAGACAGAAGTGCGAGTAGGGATTTTGTATACCGGTAAAAAGACGATAGGGGTGGGTCGAAAAGCCTTGGAAAACAAGGTTGTGGTGACAAAAATTGTGAAAAACAGCCAGGAGTGGCAGGAAACGCTGCTTAAAACGGCTTATCAACACTATGATTTATCCCAAACCCAACAAATGGTTGTAGGTGGCGATGGCAGCCGATGGGTACATCAGAGCTTCGACTATTTGGATCTTCCCCGGGAATTTGTCCTAGACCGTTATCATCTGTATCGTGAAGCCAGACGAGCTTTTGGATTCACAAAGCAAACTGAAAAATGGATCACTCAAATTCGCAAAGAAGGCCTGGCGGCTGTGCTGCCAGAGCTACTTCAAGAATTGTCTGAAGCAGCTCCGCAGACAGCACAAAAAATGCGCAAATTCATACAATACCTGATCAATAATCGAGAGGGGCTGTTGGACCCGGATTGTCGGACGCATATCAAAACCAAAGTGAGTAATCTGGGTGCGATTGAAGGCAATGTGGATAAATTGGTCGTCCGTCGTTTGAAGGGACGGGGACGCAGCTGGTGTATGGAGGGTGCCAGGGCAATGCTGGCGGTTTGCCGCAATAAAAGAGCTTTGAAGCAAAACGCTTTCAAGTTTTTCCAAAAACCAGAGAAAGCGTTGAAAAAGAAAAATCAAACAAAATATGTCCGGGATGATGGCGATTGGTTACAAGCCGGTGTTCCTTCACTGCATGAATGTCATGCTAATAGACCTTGGGCTAAGGTCTTGAAGACTGTTATTCATCCCCAAGGTGTTTTCTAACGTTGTTTATGAATATGGAAATTCTTGACAGTAACCAAAATTACCCACATATTGATTTTAAAGCCTGCTTCTTTATATAATTAAGTATGCCGCAGATAATTTACACTGTTGGGCATAGCAATCTCTCCTTCATGAAGTTCATTGGATTATTAGAGACGTATAACATCACACACATCATTGACATCCGAAGCATTCCATATAGTCGAAGAGCTCCTTGGAGTAACAAATCG
>CAZWME010000974.1:0-2251 GCA_964634515.1 uncultured Pirellulales bacterium
AAAACAAAATCAGCAACCTTTTCGCGATACTGCGAGTAAATAAAATCTTTCTTATCCTTCATAGCTCACCAGAAAGAACAATTTGATTTATACCCTTAAGGGCGTGTTGCTCGAAGCCCTTTTGCCTTAGATTATAGTTAGTATTTCAAATTTTATAGTTTTTAATGAAATTTTCCGGAATAAGCTGGATTTGCTCTTTGATAATTCAATATTCGCTCATAGCCAGTTGAACAGTTGATAATATCCGCCAACAGGCACAATTAACCTCTTCAAAGAAGCTCTTTAACGCCGCAGCAGGGGCACTTGACTTCTTATTGATATCGCCATAGCGCAATAACTTCCTGAGATTTTGTATAGCAGAGATCATAAAGTTCTGTATCTTCATCTTAGTAAGTCCCCGCCACCTTGCTCGTTTGAAGCCATGATTGTTTGCTGCATCGGCAAACGAGCCCTCTGATTTATACTTTCGGCGGGCAAGTAATATTTTTCTTTGGTATTTAGTTAAACATCTATCCGCCCATTGCCAATATTCAGCATCAGGATTGCGATAGATACTTCGCCCACTTTTTTGGCCTGATACGCATTTACTAAAATAGTTGCATTTCTGACAGGTCTGCCTGTCTGCAGCGTAGCACTTTACCCCCGTTTTTGTATTGGTAGATATCCGGCTTAGTTTTTCACCCGATGGACAAATATAACAATCATTGATACTGTCACAGACAAATTTATCGTTTGCAAAATTTCTATCATCAGGTGATCTGTGTAGATTGTGAAGTATGCACGGCGTAATGTTGTTTTCCCTGAGGTATTTATAGTTAGCAGCAGTGCCGTAGCCTTTATCAGCTGTAACGATTTTGGCTTTCGTTCTGGTTTTAAACTGATGGCTGTTAACAGCTTCGGTAAGCACTTTATCATCATTGATATTAGCTGGTGTTGTTATTGTTGAGGTTATTATATTGTGCTTGTCGTCAACGACACGATGATCTTTAAACCCGAGTGTACTCTTGCCGTATTTACGTCCTATACGTGCGTCAGGGTCAGAAGGATTAACGCGTTTTTCAGGTTTTTTTTGATTGCCCTGTTGCGGTTCTGAAATATCTTCAAGTTTATCTGTAAGATTTATTGCTGCCCTGCGAAGCTGTGGCTGAACTTTATCAATGTCGGCATTGGCATCTATTGTACTCGAATCTATGTATATAGTCTCACCGTCAACAAGCCCGGCAGTAATGCACTGCTGAAGGATATTCATAAAGAACTGTTCAAATATCTCTGCTCCCCACCGACGGCGTGCTTTGGAGAGAACACTGTGGTCAGGTGTAGCTTCGTCAAGGTCGTAATCGCAAAACCAAAGCCAGTCCATACGTAACGGCATTTGTCTCATTAAGGCCCGCTCTGATTTGATATTCTCATAAAAGAGTAAGAACATAAGCTTGAGTATTACTGCCGGGTCAACAGATTGATTGCCGTTGACTCCATAAGTATCAACTACTTGTGAGCGAATAAAGTTGAAATTAACCAGCTGTTTTATCTTGCGTAAAGGATGTTCTTTGGGAATCCGGCGTTCAAGAGATATGCCGTGATAAAACAGCTTAGGCTCGGGTTTTTTGGGTTTGCCCAACATAATATGAATATTCTCCAAAAATGTTATTGATACAGAGCCATTTTAACGTATTTTATATTTTATTGAAAGCTAATGTTTACCTGTTTGGGCAACACGCCCTTAAGGGTAGTAAATGCCCGCGAATAAAACCTTAATTGGTTATTTTTGAGTTATTTACCCGCGTATAAATGGTAAAATTCAATTGGAATCAGTATAGTTTTGGTAAGGATACTGACGTAATGAGAAAGTTTGGGTTGTATGTAATTGTCATTTTGTTTTTTGTGCAGATTGCAATTGGAGATGTTCGGCTGGCGAGGCTTGTTAGTGACGGGATGGTATTGCAGCAGAGGACGAAAGTTAATATCTGGGGCTGGGCGGAAGCTGGGGAGAAAATCGAGGTTAGGCCTATATGGCAAGAGAATAGTGTTAAGGCTGTTGCTGGTAAGGACGGTAAGTGGAAAGTCAGTATAAAGACTCCCGTGGCGGGTGGGCCTTTCGCGATTGGGATCAAGGGTAATAATGAGATAATTGTAAAAGATGTGTGGGTTGGTGAGGTTTGGGTTTGCAGTGGTCAGTCTAATATGCGGCTTAGGGTTTCGCGGTGTGATAATGCGGAGAGGGAAATTGCGGCGGCGAGTTGGCCTGGGATAA
>CAZWME010000975.1:0-2247 GCA_964634515.1 uncultured Pirellulales bacterium
CGATATCGTGCAGGAGCAGCCGGAACTGGAAAGTAATATCCAAAAACTGGAAGAAGACTACGACAACGAGATTTTCAATAACGAAATGGGCGATTTGAAACAATGGCTCCAGCAGAAGGGCATCAGGGTCGATTAAATACGCTCCGGGCAATTTTAACAAACATGAAAATTTTTCTGGACAAGCCTGAATTATTTGGTTAGAATCCCTGCCTCGGATTATTTGTCAATTAAAGGTTAATTTTTGAGTGCTTAACAAAATGAATCGTAGCACCGAAAACGAGTACTTTCGTTTCTGGCAAGGAAGGCGAGGCAGGCCATCCAGGGATGGTCGATGCAGCCTGACGCCGTCCAGAGACGAAATAAACCGTTTGAATACAGAGTCATTTTGTTAGGTGCTCACAGTTAGAGGTATCTAATTATGGCGCATAAAAAAGGACAGGGCTCTTCGAGGAACGGTCGAGACAGCAATCCGCAGTACAGAGGTGTAAAGATGTACGGCGGCCAGAGCGTTTCCGCCGGTTCAATTATCGTCCGGCAGTGCGGAACAAAATTCTTCCCCGGCTCTAATGTCGGTATGGGCAGAGACTTCACGTTATTTGCCACCGCGGAAGGAAAGGTGAAGTTCCAGGGCCGAAAAGTGCATGTTGTCTGAGAAGAAAAGTTAATATGACCGGTTAAAAGGATGGTATAACTGCCATCCTTTTTTTATATCAAGATACTAGCGGTGACTAATCAGATATGTTTATCGATGAAGCGAAAATCCAAGTTACAGCAGGAAATGGAGGCCACGGGTGCCTGAGCTTTCGGCGTGAAAAGTTCATCCCCAAAGGCGGACCCGACGGCGGCGATGGCGGCAGAGGGGGAAATGTCTATTTCCAGGCCGTGGATAATCTCGATACCTTATTAGACTTTGCCGGTAAACATCATTGGCGAGCACAGAACGGCCAGCCGGGCTCAGGAAGAAACAAGTCCGGAGCGGACGGACAGGACCTCATTATCAAAGTTCCGCCGGGCACACTCATTTACGATACCGACCTCGATTTGCTTCTCAAAGACATGAACGAGGTCGGGCTGAATGTATGTGTCTGTCGTGGTGGAAAAGGCGGAAGAGGTAATAAGTCCTTTGCGACATCAACAAATCAGACCCCCAGAGAGACCGAACGCGGCAGGGAGGGCCAGGAGAGAAATATCCGGCTCCAACTAAAGCTCATCGCCGACGTCGGCTTAGTCGGTATGCCGAACGCCGGTAAGAGCACGCTTATTTCCCGCTGCTCAGCGGCAAGACCCAAGATTGCGGACTATCCTTTTACCACAATCGAGCCGGTGCTTGGCATCGTCGAATTATCCGGCTATCGCCGCTTTGTTATGGCAGACATCCCAGGCCTTATCGAAGGTGCTCATAGCGGTGCAGGCCTCGGCTATAAATTCCTAAAGCACATAGAAAGAACTGCAATACTGGCCCACATTCTCGACATAATGCCGACCGATGGCTCCGACCCTGTGGAAAATTACAATGCGATACGCCACGAGTTAGAGCAGTACAGCAAGGCCCTGGCCCAAAAACAGGAAGTTATCGTCGCCAATAAAACCGACCTCGACCCCGATGGAAAAATAATTGAAGACCTCAGAGAAAAGCTCAATAAAGAGATTCACCCAATCTCAGCAGTCACCGGCTCCGGCGTAAATGGGCTGAGCGAACTCCTATGGCAAAAAGTAAAAGAACTAAAAGGTCAATCGTAAGTTTATTTGTCCATTTCCTGTAACGTGACAGGTATTTTGTATTTTTTCTTTTCTTTTTCCAATTCTACGGTCACTTCAGTTGAATGATATTTGCTGCTGAATTCGCTCATTGCTTTTTTGACTTCCAGGTTTACTTCTCCTTCAATTTCCCAAATGCCCATTTGCTTTGGGTTAGGTTTACAAATCCATAAGGTTAACGGTTCTATACTTGGTACCTCTTCGATAGTGCATATACCATTTTCATCCGTTTTACCGTTTAGCTTTGAAGTAAACCATACTCTTTCTGAAAAACCTGTGCTGTTTATACCGATGGGAATACCTTCCAATAAATTACCCTCTGAGTCTTTAACTTCAATTTCGAGGGTAATATCGGGTCTATGCAGTACAATCTCAACCCAATAGTCCTTTTTGCTAGGCTCAAATTTGATGGGCACTTCTATCATAAGATAATATATAAACTTGTGCCCTTGGGTCAATTCATTGCGGTTCCAATCGTATGGTTTCTCA
>CAZWME010000976.1:0-2242 GCA_964634515.1 uncultured Pirellulales bacterium
CGTTCTCTATATATGTAGGATTTCATCTTGATTCGTTCTGTGATATTTACTATAATTAAATGGAGGTTATATTTGTTTGCGTCCTCTCTGGAGACACAAAACCTAACAATACCGAAATGCCGTTGATGACTGAGGAAGGGGATATAAAATACATAGTTGTTTGAAAAATATACAGCTTATTTTGGCGCTGAACTTATTCGTAATAAGTTTTGTATGGGCTGAAGAACTCCACAACACAGACATACATTTAGTAATTAATGAGTTCATGGCTTCAAATAGCAGTTCTGCTCAGGACCCTCAGGGCCAGTATGATGACTGGATCGAAATCCACAATTATGGCTCTGTTGCTATTGATATAGGTGGTTTTTACCTGACAGACAACCTGTCCAATCCCACCAAATGGCGAATTCTCGATGGTATTCCAGTTCTTACTACTATACCTCCAAATGGCTATCTATTAATATGGGCCGACAACGATACCGAATATTCCGGACTCCATGCGAATTTCAAACTTGACGCAGACGGCGAGGAAATCGGTCTGTTCGATTCCGATGGCAGTACTCTAATTGATAGTATTGTTTTTCCAAACCAATCAACTGATATCTCATTCGGTTGCTACCCTGACGCTAATGATGATCGCCGGTTCTTCGCTTTCCCCAGTCCTGGACAGCAGAATATTGCTGCATATTCAGGGCCGGTTGCTGACACTAAATTCAGCCACAACAGAGGTTTTTACAATACATCTTTCTCTGTTACAATCGCCACCGAAACTGAGGGAGCTACAATTTATTATACGCTCGATGGAAGTGAGCCTTTTAATATGTCGGCCCGCTCCCTGCAAGACATGGTTTATACCGATCCCATTCCCATCAGTGAGACTACATGTTTACGGGCAAAGGCAGTCAAACATGGCTGGAAGCCAACTGATATAGATACTCATACATATATCTTTCTACACGATGTAATCAGGCAAACCCAGCGAGAGGCATTGTCCGCGGGTTACCCGAATGAGTGGTGGGGTGGATACCCTGCAGATTATGAAATGGACCCGGATGTATATAACCATCCTGACTATGCTGACCTGATGGATGATGCCTTGTTGTCGATTCCTACTGTTTCTCTCGTGACAAATAAAGACAATCTTTTTAGCCATGAAAATGATCCCGAACATGGCGGAATTTATATTTACACGGGTCATTCGATAACGGGAGGGAGAGGATGGGAACGGCCGGTTTCAGCCGAGTTTTTTACCAATGATGGTCTTAAAGAATTTCAGGTCAACTGTGGTTTGCGGATTCAGGGCGGTGAAAATCGTAGGCCTAACAAATGTCCAAAGCATTCATTCAGCCTTAGATTCAGAAACGAGTACGGCCCGAGCAAACTAAACTTTAAGCTGTTTGACAACTGGCCTGTAGATTCATTCAATACTATTCAGTTTCGCGGCGTCTTCAACAACGCATGGACCCACTGGTCCCCTGAACAGCGGGCACGTACTCAATACATCCGTGACCAATGGATGCGTGATAGTCTTACTGATATGGGTTACCAGGATGCAGGACAGGGTTTTTACGTTCATTTGTACTTGAATGGTATTTATTGGGGTGTTTATAACCTACAAGAACGGCCGGTTGCCTCTCACTATGCCGCCTATAACGGCGGCGATGAAGAGACCATCGATGCTATCAATGGTGGTCGTGCAACAGATGGTAGTACAAGCGCCTGGAACCAAATGAAAAATGCTGTTGCCAGTCGAAACTGGGAAGAGATATGTAAGCTAATTAATATAGATAACTTTATCGACTGGACCGTTGCGAATTTAGCGGTTAGTAACAGAGATCTAAAAAATAACGGCAACTGGCGTGCAGCCGGTGGTGGTACACAGCGCAGACCATGGCATTTCTATAGCTGGGATGCTGAGCACGTAATAGAAGGAATTAATCAGAACGGCACAGCACCTTCGGATGATCCTACCGGCTTGTTTCACTATCTTGATGATATCGAGGAGTTTAAAGTTCGATTTGGCGACCGCGTTCATAAACAACTCGTCAATGAGGGAGCCCTGACACAACAAAGAAACATACAACGCTGGCTCAAACGAGCCGATGAGTTGGACCTGGCTGTTATTGCTGAGTCCGCCCGATGGGGTGATTATAGAAGAGATATGCATTCGTACAGTTCAGGTCCTTACTACTTATATACGAGAAATGATTTCTGGATTCCCGAGAAAAACCAGTTAATCAAC
>CAZWME010000977.1:0-2239 GCA_964634515.1 uncultured Pirellulales bacterium
TATTGCTGGAAAGACGGCTGTTCGACAAAACGATACCAGTAATAAGTGACCAAAGATCCGTCGGCGAGAGTGACTCTAAATGGTCCCCGCCTCGGGCCGGGATTTGTCCAGGCACCGCTGGTCGGTGAAGTATATGGCTTACCCCGTTGCGCCAGTTTGAATTCTTTTGTTAAAAGCCCTGTCTCTGCCGGTACGTCTTCAGCAGATACCGCTACACGCTTGTCTCCGACATGTTTAAAATACTGAGGAAAATAACCATTGGCGTTGACACTACCGTCGTACCACTCAAGGCCCCATACATTTAATTCGAATATCTTCGTATTAAAAACTTTTTCGACACCGGTCATTATCTTACCGGCTTGATCGAAACGTGTTGTACGTGTTGTTAATGTTGACTTCCAGGCACCGCGGTCATCGAATTGCCCCCTACACGCCGGACCGCCGTCACGCCATGCCTTAAAGGCATCATAAAGCGCTGCCTTGGAATAATACGTCACGTCTTGTACAAGCAGCGTTCTTCCCTGCCCGTCAACCGGGAACTGCAATTTCGGCAACTTTGAATAAACAACACCCTGGGAGTCTCGAGAGTCGAAACGCGGCACCGTGTTGATCTCCATAGCACCGCCGCCCATCCTGCCAGGCCGGGCGTCGAGTCCTCGTCCGTAGATAAACGGATAATTAAACAGCTTGCCAATCTTGCTCCAGGTCTCTGGAATATAATAGGCGATCGGGCCTTTGAAGTTTTCCGCACTCAAAAAACACGTCCAGGCCTGATCACCTGTCGGTGGATCCCCGGTAGTAGGTTTTGTAAAGGGCAAAGCCATGTAAGTGTACCCCAGAAACTTGCCGTCGGGATTGCCCTCGAAAGGAAGTGCGTCCGGCGGAATTAGCAGCCGGTTACTTAGTTGGGCAATACCCAGTCGATTGTCTGCCAGGGCTTGGCTGCTGTAGAAAAACGACCACCCGGGCGAGCCTACCTCATAGTCATAACATTGCGGAGTGGCATTCATACTGAATTTCGGCGGACCGTATCGAAATCGATTGCGGGCCCAATAACCTAATCCTCCTTCAACGGTTTGAAAGACACTGCTCCAGGTAGGCCCGCGCTTAGGCCAGTTGTCTCTGGCATATGTGCCAATCGGAGCCAGTGGGGTATCTTTATTGTCGGAATTATCTGGTGTAATCCAGGCGCTTGGCAGGCCGATTTGAAAGTTGGCGATAGGTTTGGCAATCAGAGGCCAAACCGCCGAATAAAAACCCATACCTGCACTATAGATGGTACGTTCCGGTGGCCGGGAAGCATTGAAGCTGATATATCCGTGCAGACCGCGGGAATGTGTCGTAACAATTCCTGATCTCGTATCCTTTCTGTTGGTTGTGCTTTCTTTACCTTCAAATGTCAAGCTTAGCACTAAAATAATAAGGAAAATAAAAAGTAAGAAATTTCTCATAATGAACTCCCGATTCTAAAGATTGAAAATATAAGACCTCCTCGTCAGTAATTGTCGGCTTCGTTAATCACATGTGTATCTGCCCAGTTACCCAAAACATCTTTTCCGTCAAAGACCAGCATCAGGCAGTCAACCTCCTTCAGCTCAATGTCGATTTCTCTGGCAGGTGAATCCTTCGTCATCTTGCCGCTGTCCCATAAAACTTTGTTGGCAAAGAAGTCCTCATTGTAAATGCGAAACCGTCCGCTGGCCTCATCACGGGACGACTTGTCCAAAGCCACTGTTGCTCGAAAGCGGTCGGCGCAAGTTGTGACCTTGAACATCACGGCGCATTTGCTTTTTGCTCCTAATCCCTTGCTGAATATCTGGCCCCCGACCCGAATTGGTTCTCCCCTGAATGTCGCGTCATAGACCGGCGCTTTGCCCGACTTCCAGATATAGTAAAGATCGCTCAGGTAAGTCTTACCTTTGCGGGTCACGGTATATTTCTCAAGCGGCATCGGTGCTGGCGCGGGCAGCGGCGGTCCAGGCCTACCGACCTTGATCATTCGGTGTTCATGTAAGCCTAGGTTGTGTGCGGTGAAGCAATCCCTGAATTCTCCGAGATCTTTGCGAGCCCAAAGATCACGCACCGGCTGATTGCCCGAAAGACCGATTTGCTCCCAGTGCACGGTAATGTCAGTTTTTTCACGTCCATTTTTAAGTATTAGAACGGTTTTTTTCGGTTGAGAGTGTTGTTTGTTATTATTGTTTCGCGTGGTGTATTTGTAGTTGTTATATGTTTGTTT
>CAZWME010000978.1:0-2239 GCA_964634515.1 uncultured Pirellulales bacterium
ATCAGCGATGAAGCCTATGAGTATTTCACCTATAATGGCGTTGAGCACTTTTCGCCCGGTTCAATCGAGGGTGGCGCCGAACATACAATCTCGTTGTTTTCTCTTTCCAAGGCGTATGGCTTTGCAAGCTGGCGGATTGGCTGGATGGTGATACCAGAGCATCTTTATATGCCAATCAGGAAGATTCAGGACACGATTTTGATTTGTCCACCGGTAATCTCACAGTGGGCCGCAGTCGGAGCAATGCGTGCCGGAGCAGACTACTGCCGCCACAAGATGCGTATGACCACCGAGGTCCGTGAGATATTCCTGAATGAATTGAGCAGTATCAGGGATTTAGTAACCGTTCCTCGCGCCGATGGAGCGTTCTATTTTCTTCTTCGAGTACACACAGATCTTGACCCGATGAAACTTGTAAAACGTCTGATTGAAGAGCACAAAGTAGCTGTTATTCCGGGCATGACCTTCGGAATGGCCGATAGATGCTATCTGCGGGTTGCCTATGGAGCACTTCAGAAAGAAACCGCTACAGAGGGTATTAGCCGCCTTGTCAGTGGCTTGAAAAAGATTTTATGAGTTTCTCTTTTTTATGACACATTGGCTTTAAGGCTCCCAGGCAATCGACCGGCCGGGATGGATAAGAGAATTGAAGGACTGCTGAAAAAAGAGGTTTTACGCTGGTGTAATCGACGAGCTTGTCTTGTTGGGGGGATAATTTCGTTCCGATAGGTAGATTTATCGCTCTTTTATTTAGAGGGCTTATCCTCGGTATTATCGGTAATCGTAGGCAAAACAGCACGCTCGAAATATTCGCATCGCTGACCCTTTTGTACTAAACACTCATCTCGAAATAAGCAACAGTCGTAATGATAGTCGAAGTTTGCACATCCGGGGTTCCTTACTTTTGAGTCGTTATCGTGTGGTTTAACTTTTTTAACCTTCTGACTTTTAGTCGTTTTCATCTGGGTATCATCCCTCACAACTGAAGTAAATTATGTCGTTTATCCTGCTTTTAATTCCTCTTTGCTAAGCTCAATCTATGAAAAATATAAGTTATTAATTCCAAGATGCAAAAATTATTAAAAAAGTTTATTTGTTTTCCATTTTCAGCTTAAACATATATAGCCTCCGAGTTTTTACAAAATAGAAACAAAATAAGAGGTTTTAGAATAGAATCCCGCTTTAAAGCACAATAAGATTGATTAGGTGTGGTGTTCCGCTTATATTGTGCCCGAATCTCGATTCGATAGTTGGAGTTTCTTCGTGAGTGATGGTAGTAATATTCGGAAAATAGATTTATCGGCAACCTTTGCCTGCATCGGTGCGCTGAGTTTTTGGGCATTAGGGCCGATATTTATAAAATACCTGGCAGGCTATCTGGATTCGTGGTCGCAAAACCTGCTGCGATATTCGGTTGCTTGTCTGCTATGGATGCCGTTTCTTATCTTTTCCATTAAGAAAGGCCGGGTGAATGCAAGGGTCTGGCGAAGGGCTGTTGTGCCCGGTCTGGCAAATGTTGTTATGCAGAGTTTGTTCGCCTGTGCTTTTTATTATATCGGACCAGCCTTTATGGTTCTGTTATCGAAATCGTCTCTTATCTGGATAGCGGGTTTTTCTTTGATATTCTTTGTCGAGGAAAGAGCATTAGTCAAAAGCAAACGTTTCTGGTCGGGGCTGGTGCTTTCGGCGACCGGAGTAATCGGTGTGATGTGTTTCAAGGAGGATTTCACTGCAACCGGGACTTTAACCGGTATAGTTCTTACTCTTGCGATGGGCTTTATGTGGGCGGTGTATATAGTTTCTGTGCGAATCGCCTTTAGGGACATTGATTCCCGTCACGGTTTTTCAGTTATCAGCATTTATACGGTTGCGGGACTTTTTGTGCTTGCGCTGTTGTTCGGCGATCTGGGAGGTTGTGTTAAAATGGGCCCCTGGCAGTGGGCGTGTATTGTGATTTCCGGAGCGACGGCCATAGCATTATCCCATACATTGTATTATTCGGCGATGAGACGCATCGGAGCGACAATCCCTGCGCTCGTTATGTTGGTGCAGCCGTTTAACGTCCTTGCGATTTCTTATGTCGTTTTTAAGGAATCGTTGAACATTCTTCAGTTAATTTTCGGTGTTGTTTTGTTAGCGGGCTCGGGACTTGCTATCTGGGCACAGGGGCACCTCAAGCGTCAATCTTAATCGGCTAATTGTGAAATTCTGAAGCTGCACGATTGAAATAATCTGCCGG
>CAZWME010000979.1:0-2238 GCA_964634515.1 uncultured Pirellulales bacterium
TATATGGATTAGATCTAGAGAATAAGGAAAGAGTTTTAAGCATCCTTAAAAAACTTAATTCTCTTATTCATGCTAAATTTGAAAAGGGTAACCAAATAAAAATAGCAGATCTAGCAGAAGGTGAATTCTTAGAAGAAAAGGATATAAAAACAATAGAATGGATTACAGATTATTCTGGGTTTATAAAAATAATATATAAACTAGATGCAGATTTTGAAACTGATGAATTAGGAAGAAATAAACCAGTTGGAGCTTGCGAATTTCCTAAAAAAGTTGAAGTTGTTGATATAGATAGCCTAAAGCAATTTTATGAAGATTTAAAAAAAGAGCTTCTACTAAAAGAAGAAAAACAGATCAAGTTGATTGATTTAAAAAACAATATTGAATGGAGATGTGCAAATTGTAGCAGGTTTTTAGATAAACTAACCAATAAGGAACAGATAGAAAGCTATTTAGTAGATTTTATGATAGGTAAATATAAAATCTGTCATAAATGTAGAAAAAAAAATTATTTTAAAGTAGATAGCAAAGGCCAGATAAAATTTTTAATGCTTAAAAAAGATTATAATTAGATTTGATTATAATAATATAAGATAATATACTAAGACTAGTTAATTGAAAATTTAATATTTTTTCCAATATGAGTTTACCCGTATTTAGGGGTATAGCATTTAGGAAACATTGTCAAAGCTTATTAGGTAATCTACCAGTTTGATGGGTAGCTAATAAGGCCAAGACAATGAATATCAGTTTGTTTTATTAGCTGGTATTTATTGTTTTGGCCTTTTTATTCTGGCAAGCTTTATAAATTAATTTAACCAGCAGTAAACAAAACTGCTGGTTTTTTTATTTTGAGGTATGAATCCAGAAACTTATAAAAAATTATATAAAAGAGAATTAGATAAAGAAGAAATATTTGAAGCAACAAGTAATCTCGTTGGCTTCTTTGAACTTTTAATTGAAATTGGTAAAGAACTAAAAAAAAATGATAGATACAATAGTGTTAACAATCCCAAAAAGTAAATATATTATTTTGGATCACAATAAATTCAGCCCTTCTACCAAAGGATTATTTGAGCCACCTTATTATCCTTTGGGTTCAAGAAGTAATTTTAAATGTGTACAAAATCCAATAAAAAAAGAGTTAGCCAGAGGAATTTATAAGCCAAGACTTACTATAACAAAAAGAGTAAGAAGAGGTGGTTATGTTTATCCATTAAGGATTGAATTCTCTATACCAAAGCTAATATTTTCTAATAACTTTGATGAGTTGCATGAAAGTGATTTTAATCTGGTTATAGATACACTCAAAGAAAGGTTAAAGCAAATGGATATATTAATAAAAAAAGTAGATTTAGTAAATGCTAATGTGTCTTCAATACACTACTCGAAAAATATAGCTTTAACTGATTATACAAGCTGTTCAATGGTATTAAATGAACTAGCTAAAATTAATTTAACTAAAAGGCTAGATCTTGATAAAACTTCTTTTAGAAATGAAGGCCAGGTTATTCATTATCATTCCAATTCTTATGAAATTGCTATATACGATAAAATAAAAGACTTAGAGCAATCAAGAGTTAGTGAAAAGAGATCCATAGAAAATAATAACCAAATTCAGCTTAGCTTATTTGATGATAATTTCATAGCAAAGCCTTTCGAGGTTATTAGAATTGAGGTAAGACTAAACAGTAGGGTTAAGATAAAAAGCCTTTTAAAGAGCTTTAAATTGGCCATAGAGCCTACTTTTATTAATCTTTATAGTGTTATACTATCTAAAAATGTAATAATGTATTTCTGGAAAGAGATAGAAAAAGATTTGGATTTTATTTCAATAGATACAAGTAAGCCATCTGAACTATTTAAATCAATAATAATAAATAATCCTGGTATTAGGATATCTAAGGTTCTAAAAATATTATCAATAGTTTCATTAGCAAAGGAAATAGGTTTTAGAAATACAAGGAATTTATTCAATACTAATTATAAAAACAATAAATTTTGGTATAATCTTATAAAAGATCTAAAAGAAGTAAAATTACCTGAAGGTAAAGGTTATAATCCAATTGTTGAAATTACTGAATTTATAAAAGCTTTTAAACCTTTGAAATTAGAAGAATATAAAGCATAAACTAGTTCTAGGGATATGTTTAATACTTACATAAAATCTCTTAAGACATTTAAAGTTTCAGAAATAACAGAAAGCACATATAGAAACAAACTTCAAGATTTATTGGA
>CAZWME010000980.1:0-2228 GCA_964634515.1 uncultured Pirellulales bacterium
GTTCTACCGTTGGTCATTTAGATCCTCCTTTTGCCGAGCAAACTATCGTTCACGGTGGCAGGCAGTCGATGCCGTTTGCCTACGACAACGCTGTTGGTAAATCTGAGGCGACTTTGACATTAACTGATATGCGTGACTGGACAGCCGAAGGTGTTGGAGTAATGTCGCTGTGGTTCTACGGGGACACATCTAATGCCGCTGAGCCGATGTATGTTGTTCTCAATGGCAGTGCAGTGGTCAAACATGATAATCCTGACGCAGCTTTGATAAATGACTGGACCGAATGGTCTATCGACCTGCAGACATTCGGAGTGAACCTTGCTAATGTTAATACGATTACCCTTGGCTTCGGCAACAGGACCAATCCCGTGGCCGGCGGCGCGGGCATGGTTTTCTTTGATGATATTCGTCTTTATAGACCGGCACCTTAAACCGGCACCAGCAGTCAAGATTGCATAGTTGATATTACAGATTTATATTAACTCGGGGCTTATACTGATTGATTCGGTATAAGCCCTATTTGATTTAGAACAAGTTCAGAGGATACTCGGGGGCTGCTCCCGGCGTTTGCTGTTACCTCGTATTAAACCCTGCCAAGGATTATGTGCAGTTGAAGACACCGTTTTTCAGACCACCGGCCATCGATGTAAATCTAAGTATGGTATTCGTACGCACCCATGTCCACGATGTACGGGTAGTCCGGCAAATCAGGAACGCCGGTATCAATTGTCAGGAGATCGTCTTTGAAACGGCTGATACCATCCAGGTCCCAAGGTATCCGCTCGGTTGTATTGCCATCGCCGTCAATATCATAAACATCCGTTGGCACTGCCGTATTGTCCCCTGCGTCTATACAGGATGAACCTGACGAAAGACGAAGGTCGCCGTAGTCATCATTGTCCCCCACGCCCCAGCCATCGCCGCCATCATCAGGGTTTCGTACGAACAGCGGATCGTCACCAATATTACCCGTACCTCCAAGGCCGCCTGTCCAGCCTTGTATGCAGCTATAATTGACGACCGGCGTCCCGCCGAATATCTGTGCCGACTCATTTGTACCGCCACTATCTTCGTTTAGCCAGAAGATGGAGTTGGTTATTGTCGGGCTGCTACTAATGTTGAACATCCCGCCAACATATAAGGCTGCAAAGTTGCCGCTGAATGTGCTATTCGTCAGCGTCGGGTTACTGCTTAAGTAATTGAACATACCACCGCCGTAGTTCGCTGAGTTGCCGCTAAATGTATTGTTTGTCAATGTCGGACTGCTATTCTGGAAGTTGCTCATGCCGCCACCGGAGTTATTGGCAAAGTTTCCGTTGAATATGCAGTTGACCAAATCTGGACTGCTGTCTGTCTGGTTATGCATACCGCCGCCAAAGTAGATTGCAAAATTGCCGATGAATGTGCAGTTGATAAGGGTAGGGCTGCTATAGTAGAGGTTGCACATTCCACCACCAAAGTAGATTGCAATATTGCCAATGAATGCGCAGTCGGTAAGGGTAGGGCTACTGTATAAATTATTGGCCATCCCACCGCCGTATTTCGCTACGTTGCCGTTGAATGTAGTATTCTCCAACGTCGGGCTGCTATAGTAGAAGTTACACATTCCACCACCATATTCACCGGCATAGTTACCGTTAAATGTAGAGTTGATCAGGGTAGGAGTGCTAAGGAGGTTATACATCCCACCGCCATCGTAGACCGCAATGTTACTGCTGAATGTGCAGTTGATCAGGGTAGAATTACTACTGTAAGTAAACATCCCGCCTCCCCGCATCGCTAAATTAGCACTGAAAGTATTATCGATGAGTATGGGGCTGCCGCCCAAACAGTACACCCCTCCGCCGCTGTCATTCGAGAACGCTATAGAACCGGTCGCATTGCCTGAAGTAATGGTGAAGCCGGCCAGGATAGCCGTTGCGTCAGTGCCGCTGCCGGTCACAACGTGATAGCTGTTTTCGCCGTAGTTTACGAAACCGGGCCCATCGTCACCATTGAGGTCGCCGCTCAATATTGTTTCATATAGTACGACATCTCTTGCATTGGGATCTGGTTCACCAAGACCTGCGTAGCCACCTATAACGGTCACACCATTTAAAAGTAGAAAGCTCGCATAACGGTCACCGGATACTACCGCTGCCCCTTGATCCGGCTTGTAAATCCCCTGGGCCACCCAAATCTGGATTACTTGTCCAATGCCTTGATTCTGGATTATAAATTGACCAAAA
>CAZWME010000981.1:0-2227 GCA_964634515.1 uncultured Pirellulales bacterium
CGAGTGCGGCATCTCTGTATTATAAGCCCGCGCAAGGCGTGTTATGGAGTCCAGCAGTATTACTACATCTTCGCCGTATTCTACGAGCCGCTTTGCCTTTTCTATTACGACCTCTGCAACCTGACAGTGTCGTGAAGCCGGCTCGTCAAAAGTAGAACTTATGACCTCAACATCCTCAGCGGTTTTCCGCTTCATTTCCGTAACTTCTTCAGGCCGTTCGTCAATCAGCAGGACTATCAGTCTGACTTCGGGATGATTTGCACTCAGCGCGTTTGCAATTTTCTGCAGTAGAATCGTCTTGCCGGTCCGCGGCGGAGCAACTAACAGACCACGCTGTCCTTTGCCCACCGGTGTTACCAAATCAATTATCCGCATATTTAATTCTTCGCCCGAAGTCTCAAGTATGAAACGGTCTTCGGGATGCAAGGGGGTCAAATCGCTAAATACTATCTTTTCGGCAAGGTTGTCCGGGTCTTCATAGTTAATCGCTTCAACACGCAGAAGAGCAAAATACTTTTCCGAATCCTTTGGGGGCCTGATTTGACCTGATACGATGTTTCCTGTCCTCAGGCCAAAACGCCTGATTTGAGATGGTGAAACATAGATATCGTCCGACGATGACAGGTAATTGTAATCGGTATTTCGCAGAAATCCGTAACCGTCCGGCAGCACTTCAAGTACGCCTTCACCGTACATTAGCCCGTTCTGGCGAATACGCTCCTTTAGAATTCTGAAAATCAAATCCTGCTTCTTAAGGGCACTGTATTCCGTGATGTTGTCATTCTTGGCCATATCGTGCAGCTCGGCAACAGTAAGTTTCTGCAAATCCGTCAGATACAAATTGCCTTTCTTAATCCGCTCATATTTATCATGGGTGGATTCATCCTCAGCTTCTTTTGCTTTTCGGGCCTCTTCTTCGGTATCGACAGGCGCAATTTCCTGGGATGTAGCTACAGCCTGGCTATCCTCTGCCTGTTCGGCCCCGGCCTCGGGCACCGCTGAGTCGATTGCCTTCTCTTGCTGCTGGGTAACAGCTTGTTCTTCCGTTACAGTCTTTTTCTTTTTTGTGCTTTTGCGCTTTTTGCCTGTGCTCTTTACAGCCTTAGCCATCATTACTCCTTTTACATTTATACAACTTTAATCGTGCCCCACAAAGCTCATATCCGTAAAACCGGATAACAGGGATACGATTCTAAAGTCCCGATTTCCCGGGTTTCCCACCTTCACTCGCATAACCGGCATTCTCGCTTTCGCAAGAAAGCTCGATAATACGAACATAGGAATTAAATAAGATTTGAATTTTGAACAGTTGAAATAAAACCTATATATTAAAAATGGGCAACACTAATATGAGTGTTTTACAGTAAATCCCACTTACCCATTATCCACAATGTTAAGAGAAAATTCCAGTGACCTGTTTGGCTATTGCCGAGAAGTCAGAATTGTTTTCTATGGTATTATCGGCGAGGCTCTCCTTGTTGTCCAGAGAAATCTGAAAATTTTCTCTAATTTTGACCTGATTTTTGTCAAAACCCATTTTTTTCGCTCTTTCCAGCCTTAATTTTTTTTCACAATTTACAAAAATAAGCTTGTCGCACCTCTTGTGCCAACCAACTTCCACCAATAAAGGCATATCCAGCACGATTGCTTTGACTTGATTTTGGCTCTTGTATTGCTCAATAAGCTCCTGAGTTCGCTGCAGGACAAGAGGATGAATTATCCTGTTCAATGATGTGAGCATCTTATGATCAACAAACGCAGCCTCAGCTAGTTTCTCACGGTCAATTTTCCCCGAAGAATCCAAAACAGCCTGTCCAAAAAGGCTCACCACTTTTTCTCTGACAGGAAGCTCCTGGAGCAACTCATGAGCAATTCTGTCGGCGTCAATAACCTTACAGCCTAATTTGGCAAACTCAGCAGCAATTGTACTCTTGCCTGAGCCGATACCACCTAAAATGCCAATAACCGGTTTTTCCGCACTCTTAGCCATAAGAGACAGTCTAACCGTCCTGTTTCGAGCAGTCAAGCGGAAAGACTCAAAGCAAGAAAAGCAAAGCAGAATGTGAGAAATGAATTACGAAATGTGCAGTTCGTCCGGCACTTTTATTTCTTCAGTCGCATTAGAGACTGATTGGAGGGCTCTGAGCAGATAGTTTTTCACTACTGTGTCCCAGTTCATATTTTTTGCAAGCTCGTAGCCTTCTTGAATCATACTTTCAATCTCGGC
>CAZWME010000982.1:0-2219 GCA_964634515.1 uncultured Pirellulales bacterium
CCGCCCAAATCTCCGGCAGTTTTGTATGTTTAAACAGCTTAGTTGCTGTTTTCAGGTTCCCAGATGATTTGGCAGCCGGGAAATGCTTCATTAAGATCCAGATAACCTTCTAAAGTAATTTCAGTATGATTAAGGAAAAGCTCATTGAGATTTTTTAAAGGTTTCAGATACTCTAATCCCTTATCTGTAATTCCAGTTGATCCGAGGGCTATCGATTCTAAATTAACTAATCCCTGGATATGTTCAAGACCTGCGTCTGTTATTTTTGTGCCATCAATCCATAATTGAACCAGGTCTGTTAATTCCTTAAGATGTTCGAGGCCTTTATCAGAAATCTGAGTATTTGACAGATAAAGCAAATTAAGTTTTTTCAATCCTTTCAAATATTCCATGCCTGTATCTGTTATATTCGTTTCGTTAAGAATTAATGCCTCCATGTTCGAGAGCCCTGCCAGATATTTCAAACCATCGTCACTAATTTTTGTTTCTTTAAGATAGAGCCTTTTTACTTTGTCCATTCCCTGCAAATTTGCAAGACCATCGTCGGTTACCTGGGTGTCGGTGAGAACGAAAAATTCAAGTTCATTCAATATCCCATATTGTTTAAGTTTCATAACTCCATTGTCAGTTATTTGTGCATTATCGAGCCGAAGAGACTTTAATTTAGTTAAGCCCTTCATATAGTCCAACGCCTTATCAGTAAATTGATTATTGATCGATAACCCAAGGAATTCCAGATTTGTCAGGTCTTTCAGATATACAAGGCCTTCATCACTGACATCGCTACGTACAAGAAGAAGTGATTCAAGGCTTTTGATATCTTTCAATTGTTCCATTGACTCATCAGTAAAATTCTCGACTTCCTGAATTCTTAGATTCTTAAGATTAGGTAACCATTTCAGGTACTTTATCCCTTCTTCGCCGCCTGTCCATTCAATCTCATACTTTGGGCCATGAAGTGTAACTTCAGTATACTGCTGACCATCTTCTGAAGTCTTAACAATAATCTCCCCACCTAATCTTTTTATTTCCGTTTCAGCTATATTTTGTTGACGTTTGTCTATTTCCTCTTGTGTTACAGGCTTGTCAGCATTCTCAATTTTTTCGTTTAGTTCTTCCAGACCAAATCCTTCTGCACGGACAATATTTTCGCTGTCAAAGAGAATCAGCCAAGGCATAGCTTTTACTCCCCAGTCTAAACGTGTTTGTTCTTCATCTTCTTTAATCATTCCAACGGGAAAGTTTATATTATTTTCATCGAGCCATTTATCGAGATATTCTTTTTCAATATTCGATGTATGAATGGCAATAACGACTACATCTTTTTCTTTGAGCTCTTTTACTTTTTTATTTAGTTCTAAAATGCAATTCCTTGACGGCCGCTGCTCGATTTCCCAGAAACATATCAATATACGTTTATCCTTAGCTTGTTCAGGAGAAAAATCAATTTCGATATTCTCAAAATTCGGGAAAGATTTATTTACTAAAGATTTACTAACTAAAGAAGGAGATTGTGTTGGTATTGTACGACTTGCAACTGGATCATCCCCAAGAACAATCGTCACATTTTTCGCTCCTCCTTCGGTATTTAAATAACCAAATAATCGCTCCTCGCCTATTTTAGTTGCCTGAAGCTGCAACTTTCCCTTTGCGGCTACAAGTTCGAATTTACCCTCATCATCAGAGTAAGCTTGTGCAAAATCAGGTTGATTATCACCTAAGCTGACTATTCTTGCATTTACAACCGGATTGCCGTCAATATCCACTACAATACCCGAGACTGTAAGATTAGCTGAAAACAGAGTTAATTCTCCTCCATCCAGATGAATATCATTTGTATCTTTGATATAAATACTATGATGCGCCACACTATAACCATTTGCTTTGGCGCTAACACTAATATTAGAACCGACCGGAATAGCTCTAAACTCGAAATTCCCCCTGTCATCTGCTTCTTCTTTTTCATATTTTGTAACTGAGTAACTCCAGTTAGATGTCCTTAAATTAGGACTTACACTTGCATGAGGAATACATTTACCTTCGGAATCTACTACTTTACCTGTAATGGTCACTCCGGGCTGAAGTTTTAAATCGAGAGTTTGGCTTTCTTCTTTAACATCAACAGCAATAGCCAAATTGCGCTCTTTATGACGTGCAATGAGCCAAAAATCCGCACCTCCTCCAGGCCAGAGACGTTCATCCTGAATAATCTCAAACCT
>CAZWME010000983.1:0-2216 GCA_964634515.1 uncultured Pirellulales bacterium
AGCGACAAGCCTTTCGAGTGGGCTGTTGAAAAGGCTGCCCAGATGGGTTACGAGTACATAGAGCCCATGGTTCACTTCGGACGGGAACTGATGAGCGAGGCCGGATATTTCCACACCGTTTCGATGTTTGACGACCCGTACCGAATCAAGGATGCATGTGACAAGGCGGGTTTGAAAATGTCCGCTCTGCAGTCGCACGGCCCTTTGGGCAGACCGGAGGTTCATGGTGAGTACATCAAGATGGCCATTCGTGTCGCCGCTGAGATAGGAGTGCCCGTAATCAATACCGACGAAGGCATCAAGGCTAAATGGACGACAGAAGAAGAAGACCACGTATTGATTAAATATACCCTTCAGGAAGCGGCCTTTATCGCCGAGCGCAGGGGTGTTGTAATCGGGCTTGAACCCCACGCGCAATACTCAAAAACACCCGATGGCCTGGACCGTATCTACAATCTTGTAAAATCCCCGGCCATCGGTATCAACCTCGATACCGGTAACGCATATTTAGCTGGGCAGGATGTCTATAAGTGGTTGGAACGAGTCGCTGAAAGGCTGGTACATCTGCACGCAAAAGATATCTCCGTAGAGCACTCAGAAGCCGAGCGCGGAAAAGTGACCGGCACGCCCGTAGGCTGTGCTTGTGGTGACGGCGTCATGGACTGGGCCAGAGTCATCGAAATCGTAAAAAAGAAAACCCCTCGTGACATCGTATTCTCCGTAGAGTGCGGCACCCCCGACCAGGCCCAGCGCAGCCTAAATCATCTAAAGGAATTGGTCTAATCTTTGCCGTTATCATTGAACCGAAAAGGTAGGATGGGCTTTAGCCCATGCTGTTTTCTACAGGGGCCAATACACTTTTGTCCCCAATGTAGTGGCAACACCATGTGGTTGCCCTGATATGTCAGAGCCGCGACAGTAATGGAGCGGTAAAAAACTGTCATTCCGCACTTGATGCGGAATCCATGCCGTTATCGTTGTAGGGACTTCTTCGCGACTTGTGCCATAGGTAACCGCCCGACCGAATAATCATTCATCAATTTCCGATCCATCCTCAGAGCCGCGACAGTAATGGAGCGGTAAAAAGACTGTCATTTCGACCGGAGTGAGTGAAGCGAACGTAGCAGAGAAATCTGTTTAAAACAATTGTCATTGCAATCAGGCTGCTGAGTTTACCCCCGATATTAGCTTACTTGCTTTCCTGTCGGGGGCGGCAGTCTTCATCTCAATAATCAATTTATCCCCAGGTGATAACCAATCGAAAAGGTTTACTATCTCAGTTTAGATTTTTCACGATGCAGTATTTTATATTGCGCTTCTGTATTTTTCGTTGCTTCCCAAGTATCAATCATACTTTTTCTAATATCATCAAAGATTGAAAATTCAAGTTCATCTGTCAATCCTTTTGTGTCATCCAGAATTTCCTTTAGAATCACTGCCTTGTCTATTTGATTCTTTTTGTTCCATACATCGCGACTAAGAAACCAATGGTCAGTGCAACGAATCATCCATTTCTCGATCATGTTCAATATATCAAAAGAGTTTTTCAATTTTGATACGTATCCGTGAATATACTTAGTATCAGATGATTTGCCATGAATTACGATAGTAGTACTATTTGTGCTGGGAAGAATCAACAACACGACAATGATTCGCCTGTATTTATTACGTTTACTTATACGAAATGATCCTATTCCAGACAATGCCACTGGTATTTGTTCATCAATTGTGACCGCCACTGGACTTAGTGTAACTTCACTGTTTTTATCATTGATATTCAGGCATTCCTCAATTTCTCCAAGGTGCTGATTTTCTAGTTCCTCAACGATGTTCATACAACTACTGGATTCCTCATCAAAAAAATTAATTAATCGATCATTTGTGAGAGTGATTTTATTTACTTTGACATTATTTTTTTTCATCCAGCTTGTACCAAGCTTTTTCTCTACAATTATTTTTAGTTTTTTATCTCTAAATTTCTTATATTCAGAGATCATCCTTTTATCAATTTCAATCTCATGTTTTAATCGCACAATTTCCCTACAAATAGAACGGTAAATCTGCAAAGTAAATCCTTCAATATTTGTGATGTTTTTTTTATTTTCAAATGAACTAAAAAGAGCTTCATGCTTCTCACAAAAGCCGGGAAAAGTTGATGCTTGAGAAAGGCCTTTTTTAACTAATTCTACTCTGCCAGTTTTTTGATTGAACTTAGG
>CAZWME010000984.1:0-2216 GCA_964634515.1 uncultured Pirellulales bacterium
CGGACGTTTACCAGATGGAGGTTGAGGGAGCCGATACAATGGCCCGGGAGGTCGGGCCGGGCTTTTATTATATTGACAAGGGTTACAGGGGCGAGGTCGAGGCGATAATCGGAAAGCGCAAGGGTTTCCCGACCAAGATACAGAAGATGTTCACTTTCAATCCCAATGAGAGAAGGATAGTTACGCTACCTACCGGCGAGAAAACTACAATTGGCCCGACTCCGTGGGAGACGGCGGTTGCCGAAGGGCTCGGCCGCGGTAAGGAGGGAGTGGACCAGACCTGGGGAGAGATGGACATTTCAGATTTTGTTCAGAGGGTTGTTGATGACATGAGATCCTCGGAGACGATTGGCGGGATAAACAAAATAGCGCTCGAGCGCGCCGAGCAGTCGGGACTGCCAATGGAGCAAATGCTGGCCGAGAAACATAGAATGCTGGTTGCTGGTTATTCGGATTACGCCATAAACGAGATGATTACCGAATGGGCTGATGAGTGGGGTATTGACAAAGCGGACATCGAGGATGAGTTTATAAACGAGTATGGTACCAAACTACGCCGGATTAAGGAAATGGATGACCCGGACGCTGCTCTCGAGCAGTTAGCCACCGAGCAGATTGAAAAAGAGGACCGCCAGGCCGCCGCCGAGGCTGCGCAGGATGTTCTGGCGGCCAACGATATCCAGGCTGAGGTCGAGCAGGTCGAAGAGATATATGAAGATGAGTTACCCTTCGAGAGACGTGGTAAGCCGGTTGGCGCAGCGATAACGCAAGGTCAAAAGCAGGTTGTGCTATTGGCACTTGGCGCGGACTCCGAGACGGGATATCACGAAGGCTATCACATATTGAGGCGCCGACTTACCGATAAGGACACGAGGGTTCTTGACAAGTATTTCAAAGGCGATGAGGAGGCAGAGGCACGGTCCTTCGCAGAGTACGCAAAGACGGGTAAGGCAAAGACGTTTTTGAGAGGGATATGGCAGAAACTACGTAACGTCTTGCGCAAAGTGAAGAACGGCCTTGCCGGTCGAGGGTTCAGGACGGCGGAGGATATATTCGGTGAGATTAAGAGGGGAACGGTTGAAAAGGCCGGAGTTAAAGAAGGTAGAATAAAGTATGAGACATCCGGCGAGAAGTTCCGCAGGGATGCTGAGAAGAAGGCCCGTATCAAAGGGAGGAAGGCGAGGTTAGCGGCAGAGGCCGGTATAAAGCCGAGGCGTAAGAAGATGCCGGCGATTCGTAGAATAAAGATAAAATTACAGGACCATACAAAGCCGTTGTGGGACGATCTGGCACCTGAGAAGCCGGAAGCGGCGGAAGAGAGGCCGTTAAAGACAAAGACGTTAACTCGGCCGGTCTACGATGAGAAATGGTACGAGGATAATCTTAAAAGAGAGAGGAGGGGGATCATTGATAAAGCCGGCAGCGAGGCCCGCAGGGCGTGGAAGGGTATGGAAAAGGTGTTTTCGCCATCATCGACGAGGCTAAACAACATCGCACCGAAGCTGTTCCGGGCGACTCGGCGGTATGTGTATAACGTAATGACAAGGTCAACGGCGATGACCGATGATGTATCGGGCTTTGTAGAAGCAACGCGTAAGATGAGTAAGGATGACTGGCGGCAACTGGACCTTGCCTTAAAGAATGGAGATGAGCGTAAAATCGGCCAGATGGTATCGAATTATAATCTGACCGAGCAATTTCAAAAGGTACGCGCCACGCTCGATGAGATATACGATGCGGCTAAAGAGGTTGGTATTGATATTGATTACCGAAAGGACTACTGGCCCAGGTCATTGAAGGACCCGGAAGGTTTTCTCATGTACTTTCAGGGCAGGGAGGACTGGTCGATTATCGAGGAGGCAATAAGGCGGCGGGCCGATAAGGCGGGCAGGAAGATAGAGGATTTAACGGTCGATGAGAAGGCGCACGTTGTCAATACGTTACTGAGAGGTTATCGAACACAGGCGTTAACACTGTCGAGGCCGGGCCCTGCGAAGGAGCGGACGGTTGAGATAATAGATAAGAAACTCGATGCCTTTTATGACGATTCGAGGACATCGCTTTATAAATATATTAAGTTGATGAACGCCAAGATTGCCGAGCGGGAGTTCTTTGTGCACCAGTTCAACCATCCGACAAGTGTCTGGTAGCAACGAACGCCACCATTAGCGATTCAGGCTCGGCGGCCGGCACGTTCAAGCGTATTTCCAGGCGTG
>CAZWME010000985.1:0-2214 GCA_964634515.1 uncultured Pirellulales bacterium
CCGATCAGTTTCCTACCATACAGGCGGCTATAGACAGTGCAACTGTCCCGGGAACATGCATCATCTTAAAGGACGGCACATACAAAGGCTCAGGCAACAGAGATATTACCTTTAGAGGAATAGCAGTTTCGCTGTTCAGTGAAAATGGACCAACAAATTGTATCATCGACTGTGAAGGCTCTGAAACAGAAACTCATCTCGCCTTTTCCTTTCGTCAAATTGAAGACCACCGTACTATCATAAAGGATATTACAATCACAGATTCTGGTGGAAAATATAGAGCAGCAATCAACTGTGAATATGGCAGCCCGATTATTCACAACTGCCGAATCACAAATTCTATTTCGGATGCAATTTCGTGTGGAGATAGTACTTATCCGTTGATAGAAGACTGCCTCATCGAGGGTGGTGTTAGCTGCCGAACAGGCAACCTGAGCATACGCCGTTGTGACATCAACGGCAGAATCAAATGCCAGCATGGACATCTTTCTATCGAGCAGTCTGCCATTTGGGAGCAACATAACACACCTATAGATCTTGACTATTGTGATTGTACAATCACGTCTTCTACAATCAACGGTACGATCTATCTCGACAAATGCGGTCGTTTTGAGGTTAAGGATTCTACTCTCCGTAAAGGAGCACCCAACGTCAACGGCGATGCGAAGTACATAAACATTCAGAATTGTCTTATCTGCGACTCTAACGGAACAGCTATGATTTGTAGTGGCCAAGAGATCAATATCAGCGACAGCAAGGTATGTTGTAACAAGAGAGGAGGAATTGGATTAAGTGGAATCCGGGACAGTCCTTCGGGCGAGTTGAAAGACTGCTTGGTTTTTATACGGAATTGCCTGATCACTGAGAATGGACACCAATTACGTGGTGGAGGCATTAACTGCTCAAGCTCGGATGTGACTATAGAAGATTGTCGGATTACTGCTAACAACGGCCCAGGTGTCTCTCTATATACTCGCGATAGTTCAATCATTCGCAACAGTGTTATTTGTGGAAATCGCACAGATCTAAGAGGTGCCGGAGTTAGGTCTGGTATGGGCCATACAATTATCCAAAGCTGTACAATTGCCTCAAACTTGTCAATGTATGAAGGCGGGGCTGTACATGGCTCATCATCTGATGAACCGACTCACATTGAGCTGCTCAACTGTATTCTATGGGACAATGGCCCGCAACCCCTAGTCCTTTGGGACGAAAGCATCGCAGATTCAAATTACTGTAATATTCAGGGTGGCTAGCCGGGCGAAGGTAACATTGATTTTGATCCATTGTTTGCGAAGCTTGGATATTGGGATCCTAATGGAACACCAGAGGACGCTGACGACGATTTCTGGGTAGATGGTGATTATCATTTGAAATCTCAGGCGGGTAGATGGGATCCGAACAGCCAAAGTTGGATCCTGGACGATGTTACCAGCCCCTGTATCGATTCAGGTGATCCGAATATTCCTATCGGCAATGAACTGTTCCCAAACGGTGGTATTATTAATATGGGCGCTTATGGCGGCACAGCCGAAGCAAGCAAATCATACTTCACTAAACAGGTTTATGAGAAGATTATATTTAGACAAACAGAAAAGTTTGTTTCACGAAAGGATTATGAACTCCTTATTGACGGGACATACTCTGAATAAGATAAAAATCAATAACGCCTGAAACTTCTATATATCTCGATTTTGCTCGCCCATTTATGGGAATCAATCCCGGGCGCCACAGACTCGTTTGATCGCCACAATTTTCGCAAACGCTTCCAAAGAAATCCAAACATTATTTTCATATCTCACCTCCATCCGAATTATTACATTTATTATACTATAAATGCTGTTTTACCGCCAGTAGAAAATGGCAGAATGGCGATCTATAATCCGTTATAGCGTGCTACTAAAGACAGCAAAACTTATTATCGGGCTATGGCAAAAAGTTTTTTCGGCACCCTTTCCCCCCGCAGGATGATTGGGCTGCGAATCACACAATCACAGCCCAAGGGGTAGGTAAACGGCGTACTTTTTATTTCCTGCGTTTTCTTAATAAAGCCAAAGAACCAAAACCCAGCAGAGCAATTGTTGCCGGCTCTGGAATCGACATCGCGCCACTGAAACCATTGCCGCCGGCATAGCCGCCGGCCAGCATCTCGGCAAAGCTGCGATAGTTAGTCCCGCTGCCGCCCTGCAGGGAAAGCTCAAAATCAAGTCCCTG
>CAZWME010000986.1:0-2211 GCA_964634515.1 uncultured Pirellulales bacterium
CGAAAGCGATTATCGGTAAATATGGCCTGGGTTGCGAGCCTGCTTCGGCGGCGACGATAGCAGGCTTAAAACACCTCAGGGCTGAGAATGTAATCGGTGCCGATGAGCGGGTCGCGTGCGTGCTGACCGGCCATCCGTTAAAAGACCCCAACGTAACAGTCAACTACCACAAAGAAAAACAGGGCCGGTTCAGTAATATGCCCATAGAGGCGCCGAACGAGCTTGATGCGATTATTAAGCTGATACAGAATTAACAGACATTGCGAGAGACTTATACCAAGCCTGTAATTATAAAGCCGATGGTAAGAGCCAAAGAGCCGGCTGTGTGCATAAGGACAGTTAATTGATTTGCGCGGAACAGACCCGGCGTGACGAGGTCTTTTTTGTTGGCGGATTTTACAGCGAGCACAGCAACCGGCAGTGTAAAAAGATACAACAGCCCCGCAAAAAACATTGTCCGGTAAATCAACATGACCGCTGCGAAAATGAAACCTGATATAAGTGCGATTCTGTAAATCCAAACCGAGATCGGCACACCCAGTTGCACAATTAATGTTTTTTTGTTTACAGAGGCATCGGCGGCAAGGTCGGGAAATTCGTTTATTAAAATTATCAAAAAAATCAGTACTCCGACAATAGCGGCAGGTAAAAGCGCTATAATATCAATTTTACCCGTCTGCAAATAGTACGAGCCGAATACCGGAAGCAAACCGAACAACAGGGCTATTACAAGCTCACCAACGCAGCGGTATCCGAGCTTGATTGGCGGGGCGGTATAGAAAAACCCGCCGAGCAAACCGATAATACCGAGGATTAAAATAAAGAGGCTTTTTGTCATCAGGACAATTATCAGGCCGATTGCCGAACCCGCGCCCAGGGCAGCCAGGGCGGCGAGTAATTCTGCTTTGGGCGAAAGGATTCCGTCCTGGATAGAGCGGCTTCCGCCTGAAAATGGAGTTACATTCTTATTTTTCCAGTCGTTTCCGGATAAGTGGTCGAAATAATCGTTGGCCATATTGGCCCCTGCGTGCAGCAGCATTATAGCCAGCATTGCCAGGATGAATAATCCGAAATTAAAGGAGCCGGTAATTGCGTAGGCCAGAGTAGAACCAACCAGAACAGGGGCCGCACTTGCGGCGAGAAAATTCGGTCTTGAGGTTTGAAAAATAGATTTCAAATTTGATTTTTTAGGACCATTTTCCACTGTTTTTTCCTTCTGATAACTATGTTCAGGGATTTGCAGATTATAGCTTTGAGAGACGAAAAGTCAATAGTCGCATCATTGGGTTTGAATTGGGTTTGAATTGGCTTTGTTTTTTTGCCCATAGCCGCATTTTTTCATAATCACTTGTATATACAAACCTTGCATCAATTTTTCCCCTTTCGACAAATTGGCTTAGGATTGGCTTAAATTGGCTTAAATTGGCTTAAATTGGCTTAAATTGGCTTTGAATTGGCTTTGTTGTCTGAATTACCAAATGTCCAATATACACGTATATACTTGTCGAAAAAGAGCTTACGTTAATTTTGGCCGACTTGACTTTGGGTTTGTTTTGCATAATAAGGTGTATCGGGAATACAGTATAATTGAAAGAGTGCCTAAAGTGACTAAAGTGACTAAAGTGAGCTAAAGTTGTATTATCAATGCTCATGATTGTTAATTCCCCTAAATATTTCATTACGTGTATGAAGTAATTAAATGTTAAATTGGGTACTCTCCAACTATGGCATTCGGGGACAATTACCTATAGCATAAATTTGACTTGGCTTTCCGGCCTGAACTTCCCCCTTCTGGGGGTTTGCATTAGCCATCTGGCTAATATATGCACATTATAACATTTTATAGAACAAAAATCAAATGAAATAAATAAAAAAGTCCGTGACTTGACACAGTCAAGTTCAAAGTTAAAGGCATAAACAACGAAAGAATGTGGTTGATTTTATTGATCCTTCGACTCCTTCGACCTTGCTCAGGACATATCAGCTCAGGACTTGCGCTTCCTTCGACAAGCTCAGGACAGGTTGCTACAGTTTTGAGTGGTTTTTCTTCGTTTTTTAGCGTCTTTTTGTCGAAAAATGTTCGATTTTTCGGTGCCTGATAACAGATTTTGTTAATGGCAATCTCACTACCTGTTAATAACATCTAGCGCGTTTGTGAAACGAATGATTTTGGGCTTTTGCGGGTTGCAGGTGATAAAGGAGGTAATGGTA
>CAZWME010000987.1:0-2207 GCA_964634515.1 uncultured Pirellulales bacterium
GTATGTGAGCCTGGATTATTTTAAAAAGAGCGGTATTGTTATAAAGGCAGACCCGAACATCAACGTTGTTAAGTGGATAAACGAAAAACAAGAGGCCGGTGATTTCGACATGACGACGGTAAATTGGCCGGATTTATTGCACATCGAAGAGCTTGACATAGATGATAAAGAGCCTGTCCGTCTGGAGCAGGAGAACTTTCTGCGGGCCGTAATGGACAGTAATTTTACGCCTGAGGTCAGTGCCGAAGAAGGCCTGGCCGCGCTGGAATGCGCCGAGAAGATTCTGGAATCGGTCAAAAAAAATCAATGGAACGAAAAAATAGAGCATAACACTTAATTTACGGCCCGCTAAAATAAATGAATTGACACATTTATATGAATTACGTTTTTTTAAGAGGTGAAAATTATGATTAGCAAGTCCTGGTTTTGCGGATTATTGACGGCTGTTGTTTTGGTATGCGGCTGCAGCGAGACAGCGAAAGAGGCGAACATTGAAAGGAATATCATGACGTCGGAAACGAACCTGGTGAAACTTCAAACAAGTATGGGCAATATCCTCCTTGAGCTTAACGCCCAGGCCGCACCTGTTACGGTTAAGAACTTCCTACAATATGTACAGGATGGCTTTTACGACGGGACCATATTTCACAGAGTCATGCCGGGCTTTATGATACAAGGGGGTGGCTTGACAGACGAAATGGAAGAAAAAGAAACGCGTGAGCCAATCGTAAACGAAGCAAGTAACGGCCTGGGAAATGAGCGAGGTACCATAGCGATGGCTCGGCAAAATGACCCGGACAGTGCAACCTGCCAGTTTTTCATTAACCACGTCAACAACAGACCTTTGAATTACATTGAGAACCGTAATCCCGGATACGCGGTATTCGGCAAGGTAATTGAGGGAATGGACACCGTGGACGCAATCACCTCTGTAAAAACAACGACGCGGAGGAATAAAACAAAAGGTTATAATATGGAAAACGTCCCGGACAAACCCATCGTAATAAAATCCGCAACAGTCGTCTCAAAATAGGTTCGAGGCCAGCAACACCGATAGGATGTTTTCAGATTTTCAGCCTTAGCTTGCTAACGAGTTGGTGAGCCAGACGGGTCGGTTCCGGCAGGCGATATTTAACTGCACAGGCTAAGGTGGTTTCTATCGCATCTTTCAGCAGACATTTGTTGCCCACGGAAACGAAAACCGGCTTGACGTTTGTGCGCGTTCTAAGTACAGCACCGATTGTTTCGGATTGCCTGTTCAGTGTGCTCCTCTTGTCCTTTAGCAAAGCATGCGCACCTTTTCGCCGCCCAGGCTCTTCATAGGCACCGATTAGTCTGCTTTTTGCACAGCCGATAGTTGGCCTATCGAAGAATAAACCCAGATGAGCCGCAAGTCCGAGCCTGCGGGGATGCGCTATTCCCTGGCCATCAATCATGAATATGTCCGGCTTGCTCTTTAGTTTTTCAACCGCGGCGATACAGACCGGGGCTTCGCGAAAAGACAGCAGGCCCGGTATGTAGGGAAACGTAACTTTTCTTACCGCACTTACTGTTTCTATGAGGGCAAAATCAGGCGGCTTGAGCACCACAACGGCGGCAATGATTTTTCCCCCGTCTTTGCTGAATGCGCAGTCGATACCTGCAATCAGCTCCAGTGGCTTTTTCAGTGGCGTAAACCGTACCTTTGATGCAAGACTCCTCTGGCACTCCCGCGCCTGTGAGTAAGATAAATTCCAGTTGTGTAGTTTCTTTGCTTTCATAACAGTTTCAAATGGCTATTACGACAAATCGGTTAGTTTTCCCTCAAGGTCGCTTACCGGCGTAAAGTACCATGTTTTGCCTATCTTTTGACTTTCGAGCAATCCTCGCTTGTCTAAATCAAGCAAATCCGTTCTGGCCGTTTGATAGACAATATTATGGCTTATTTGATGAGACTTAATTGTGTATCGGTGGCGCGGGTGACGCAACGTATGGCTCATAAGTGCACGTTGGCGATGATTTAATACAATTATTCCCCGCAGTTGATTTTCTATCGCCTGAAGTCTCTTTGTTTTTCTTTCTATATATGCGTAAAGGGTATTGATTGCCTGTAAAATAATGTCGAGGTGATAGTGAATAAAATATGTTAAGTCGTTGTCGTCTGTCTCTGTGTAAAGAAATGCACGAGCATATTTGGCCGGTGCTTTGACAATAATCTGTGAGATTGA
>CAZWME010000988.1:0-2205 GCA_964634515.1 uncultured Pirellulales bacterium
CCCCTGTCTCAGCGGTTTCCATACATCGAATCGTAATACTTCTGATAATCGCCGGAAACAACGTTATCGAGCCATTGCTTGTTGTGAAAATACCAGTCTATGGTCTTATTCATACCCTCTTCAAAACTCACGGACGGCCCCCAGTTAAGCTCGTTAATTATCTTATTTGAATCGATGGCATATCGCCGGTCATGTCCGGGTCTGTCGGCTACATACTTAATAAGTGATTTTGGCTTGCCAAGACGGCCTAATATTACATCAATTACTTCCAGATTCGCCTTCTCATTACAGCCACCAATGTTATAAATCTCTCCGGATGGAGCTTTTTCAAGAACCTGCCATATAGCTGTACAATGATCATATACATACAGCCAATCCCGAACATATAAGCCATCACCATAAACGGGCAATTCTTTATCATTGAGCGCATTGTTAATCATCAGTGGAATCATCTTCTCTGGAAACTGATATTCGCCGTAATTATTTGAGCATCTTGTAATGTTATATTTTACTCCCCAGGTATGGCCGAAAGCTTTTACCAGATGGTCAGCCGCAGCTTTACTGACCGAATAAGGCGAATTTGGACTCAGCCGTGTTTGTTCGGTGAATTTGCCCTCCGCCCCGAGCGAGCCATAAACTTCATCGGTAGAGATTTGAATGAACCTCTCCAGTTGTTTATCACGGGCCGCTTCAAGAAGAGTCAGCGTGCCGGTTATATTGGTCTCTATAAAGATTTTAGGCTCGGCAATAGAACGGTCCACATGGCTCTCTGCGGCAAAATTAATTATTGCATCGATTTGATATTCATCGATAATTTTTTCGATTAATGCACCGTCACATATATCACCTTTTATGAACTTGTAATTTTTACGCTCCAAATAATCGGCGAGATTTTCAAGATTGCCGGCATAAGTCAGCTTGTCGAGATTGACCACAAAACAATCGGGATGTTCCGAAAGCACCATCCGCACAAAATTGCTTCCTATAAATCCTGCACCACCTGTAACCAAAATTCTTTTCATAATTGCCTCAAAAAGCGTTCCAACGGGACCCGCCACGATTCAATCGGCTCATCAAGCAAAGCTTCAATCTTGCTGCAATCGAACCGGCTGTTCAACGGCCTTGCAGCAGCACTGGTGTAATCACTTGTTTTACAGGTCAACAGGTTAACATCCATCGAGAGCTTGTCAAATATAAACTCTGCCATTCCGTACCGGCTGACATAACCGGAACTTGCGAAATGAAACAACCCCTCTGGTTTTAGTCGCAATAATTTACAGATTACACTGGCAACTTCGGTCGTAGCCGTTGGAGAACCTGTCTGGTCATCGACAACTTTTAAAACTTTTTCAGTTTTTGCATGCTGTATCAACTTGGTTACAAAGTTTCGGCCCGACTGGCCGTATGTCCATTCCACACGCATTATACAGTGCCGGCAGCCGCTTTGACTCAAGAGTCGCTCCCCCGCCAGTTTGCTCCTGCCATATTCATTTAGGGGATTTGGATGGTCAGTCTCAACATAGGGTCTGTCTGAAAGGCCGTCAAAAACAAAATCAGTGCTGACGTGGAGCAACCAGGCATTGGCTTCTTTCACAAAAGCACCCAGCCGCCCTACTGCTTCTGCATTGACCTGATGTGCTAATTTGGTTTCGCTCTCAGCGCCATCGACATTAGTATAAGCTGCACAATTGACAATTATTTTTGCGCTACCAACGGCTTCTTTAAACTGTTGGGAGTTGGTTATATCAAATTCCGGTAAATCAAATACTTTAACATCAAAGCCCTCTTGGCCACATATTTCCACCAGGTCCGTACCAAGCATCCCCCGACCGCCGAGAATTGCAATCATGGTATCATTTGTTGACATCATAGACTCCCCAAACGCGGCAGCTTCTCAGGTCGAATGTCTTTAAGTCTGGATAAACTTGCATCTTTGAGTGATAACACTGGCTCTTTGATTAGCCAGTCAATGTTAATATCGGGGTCATTCCAAATGATACCGCCTTCACTCACCGGATTATAAAACTCAGTGCACTTATATGAAAAAACCGCTGTTTCACTTATAACACAATACCCATGTGCAAAACCCGGTGGAATATACATCTGCCTGTGGTTCCCCTCGGAAAGTATCTCACTAATCCACTGGCCAAAAGTCGGTGAGTCCCCGCGAATATCGACAGCAACATCCACAACCTCACCCGATAA
>CAZWME010000989.1:0-974 GCA_964634515.1 uncultured Pirellulales bacterium
GCACTGCTTTACCGTGTCCCAGGTGCTATTGGAATATGTTAAAGTCACGATGTATTCTTTACCAATCCCACCTCCTATTTGGCCTGCTTTTATAACTGCCTTTATTACCTTTACACATTCAGTCTCGAGGTCTTTTGAGCCAATTGAGACGACCATTTTCGCGTTCTTATAATCCTCGATGTTGAATGCCTTGCTAATCATAGTACTTATTATCGCGTTCTCAGAAGTCGAGCTATTCATAGCACTTATTATCGCCTTCTCAGGAGTCGAGCTATTCTTTGCCGTAAGGTCGTAAATAAGGCTATCCGCAGCAAAGGCATCAGGGCCAATAACGGCTTGTATGTCACCTGTAAAATTTTCAGAATAAACCGTATTGCTATCAGAGCCATCTTTAACCTCCACGATGTAATCCTCTGATGGCGAACCAAAGGCATAAAGATAATACGGTTTCCCCATTTCATAACCGTCACTCATCGTTACAGCACTCAATTCGTTATTGAAAATAGCCGTGGTCGTTTGCCCGCAGATTACATTGTAGTTTTCATCGATGCCCACAATCTTAAAAGCATGTGGGCCGTTAATGTCATAAGTACTGTTTACAAACATAGGCCATTCCGTGGGGGTATCCATCACAGTATACATTTGCCCGTCAACAAAAAGAAATATCTTGCCGAATATCTCATCGCTTCCATTGACCGTTATATAGGTATGACCGCTGATGTTATTCACATCCTGGTCAAAAGCAACACGAAGGTCGGGGTATGGGTTATCGACAACCTTCATCCACTGGTCGGCAAATACTGCGAAATCTTTGAAATTAACAAAATCATCTTCAAAAAGGTCTAATCTTTCATCTTGAAATCTGTAATCTACCCCTTCCTGCCAGTACTGAGCGAAATCCGCATAGCCACGGAAATTAAAATATGTCAGCCAGTAGTCCGCGATTACCACAAGGTCGTTAAAATCTATTACGC
>CAZWME010000989.1:984-2205 GCA_964634515.1 uncultured Pirellulales bacterium
GTAGTTCTCTTCGTAATCATACAGCCAGTAACCGGCAAACTTCGCGAGGTCATTAAAATCTACCTTGCAATCATTATCAAAATCGCTGTAGAGCGTCGTTGTGCCTGCGTTTGCAAAGTTCCAGTTCGGATAGTGAAAGCCTATATCAACGATATTGGAGTCTGGGTATCCGTCTGTAGCAGTAGTCTTGCCGATAAGCCGGGTTTCTTCGATATACTCGCAGCCGGCGTCGATAAGTGCACAAGTTTGGTCAAGATAGCATATAGGCATAAATCCAGTTCCCGTCTCATAAGGATTCTGGGTTAGTACAACAGGGTTGGTTTCTTCAAACTCCCAGTTCTTATTATAATAATTATAATAATACCCGATGTGAAGTACCTGTCCGTACATATAACCGTCAACGAGATTAAGGCCGTATTCATATGCTCCTGATACAATGTTATTCGAAAGCGCCACCAGACCTATATCATTGTGGTCCGGAACGCCGTGTACGGTTATCCCGCGGTCCTGATAATAGTCACAAGTGTTATTTTCTATCAGGATATAGCTGTTAGCGTCCGCCTGGCCTGTTGCTGATTCCATGAATACCTCGATGCCGCTGACGTAGGAAGCAAAAATCAGATTGTTGCGTATTTCGGTGTGCTCAGTGCCCCATTCGACAATTCCATAAACATTATTGTAAAAGTAGTTGTTTTCGATAGCTGAATCGAGCCTCTTGTTAAGCACCATGATACCGGCGTATGCGTATTCTATATAGCTGTACGTTACTTTTGTCGAGGCCGAAGCTGTTTCTTCGATGTAAATGGGGCAATAGTAGTCGTCATAATCAGGAGTGCTCGAATCCGAGGTATAAATAATCAGCTCATCAGGAGTCCCGGCGGATATTAGAACTCCGTTGTTATTGACCGACATTGACTTTCCGCTTGCAAATTCTACAACGGTTCCCGGCTCAATTACGAGCAAAGCCTGAACATTCACATCGGCAACTACATGATAAGTATTGTCCGCTGTCCATATCTGGTTCGAGGTAATATCGGAATTTACCTCAACAACGCTATCCAGTCCAATTGTCATGCTGCTGTAATCTTTGCCGAATGTGATTTTTCTATCTCTATTTTCTTTAGCAGGCAGCAATTCACCTGTTGCTATTAATGGTGCTCCGACTGGGCATGACTTTAGGCTTAAGGTTTTCTCTCGCTCTGTTCTTTCAGCATACGGGAC
>CAZWME010000990.1:0-2205 GCA_964634515.1 uncultured Pirellulales bacterium
GAGAGTAGTTCCTCAAGTTCTACATCTAGCTCCAGCAGTGAATCTAGTTCTAGTAGTAGTTCTAGTGTGTCGTCGTCTTCTTCTGAGTCAAGTAGTAGTTCCAGTTCTTCTATTTCTAGCTCTTCTTCAGAATCTAGTAGCTCTTCCTCTAAATCGAGTTCGAGTAGTAAATCTAGCTCAAGTTCAAGTTCATCTACTTCCAGCTCTTCTTCGGAATCGAGTAGTTCAATATCTAGTAGCAGTAGTAAATCTAGCAGTAGTTCGAGCTCATCTACTTCTTCAAGTAGTTCTGTATCTAGTTCTTCCAGTAGTAGCTCGGAGAGTTCTTCAAGTAGTTCAAGATCTGGGAGTAGTTCCTCTAGTTCCTCTTCCGAATCGAGTTCTAGTTCGTCTACATCTAGCTCAACTTCAAGCTCTAGTTCGAGTGCAAGTCAGACAATAATCGAAGATGTAGTACTTAAGTTTTCAAGTTCTAGTAGTAGTTCTTCTTCTACGTCTAGTTCAAGCAGTGAATCGAGTTCTTCATCTTCGACATCTAGTTCAAGTAGTGAATCTAGTTCGAGTAGTAGTTCGTCTACATCAAGCTCCAGTTCTTCTTCTAAATCTAGTTCATCTAGCAAATCCTCTTCGTCATCAAGTTCTTCTACTTCCAGCTCAAGTAGTAAATCGAGTTCTAGTTCTTCTTCCTCTACTTCTTCCTCTTCTTCTAACTCAAGTTCTAGTTCGTCTACTTCTAGTTCCAGTTCAGAATCAAGTAGTAGCTCATCCTCATCTATTTCCTCAAGTTCATCTGAGTCTAGTTCCTCTTCTTCCACTTCTAGTAGCTCTAGTAAATCAAGTTCTAGTTCTTCAAGCTCGGAATCAAGTAGTAGTTCAGAATCTAGTAGTTCGTCATCTACTTCTTCAAGCTCTAGTAAATCAAGTTCAAGTAGTAGTTCTTCTGAATCTTCTAGTTCATCAGAATCAAGCTCTTCCTCTTCTACTTCGAGTTCAAGTAGCAAATCGAGTTCAAGTAGTAGCTCCAGTATCTCATCGTCCTCTTCTGAGTCTAGTTCTAGTTCAAGTGAATCAAGTTCGAGCAGTTCTAGGTCTGGAAGTAGTTCATCAAGCTCTAGCTCAGAATCAAGTAGTAGTAGTTCTACATCTAGCTCCAGTTCCTCTACTTCTAGCAGTTCATCTAAAAGTTCTTCGAGTAGTTCTACATCTAGTAGTAGCTCGGAATCGAGCTCCTCAAGCTCTACATCAAGCTCCTCTTCTAAATCTAGTTCTAGTTCCTCTTCTTCAGAATCTAGCTCATCTTCTGAATCTAGTTCCAGTTCTTCTATATCAAGTAGTAGTAGTGAATCTAGTTCCAGTTCTAGTGAATCTAGTTCGTCTAGTTCAAGATCTGGGAGCAGTTCGTCTAGTTCATCTTCAGAATCGAGCAGTAGTAGCTCGGAGTCAAGCTCTAGTTCTTCTGAATCTTCTAGCTCGTCAGAAAGTTCATCGAGTAGTTCGGTATCCAGTTCTAGTTCAGAGTCTAGTTCTAGTTCCTCCTCATCTACTTCTTCAAGCTCTAGTAAATCAAGCAGTTCTAGTTCTTCTTCTGTATCAAGTTCAAGTTCGGAAAGTAGTTCTTCCAGTTCTACTTCTAGTTCAAGTAGTAAATCTAGTTCGAGTTCATCAAGCTCAGAATCTAGTAGTAGCTCAGAATCTAGCTCTAGTTCGTCTACTTCTTCTTCCTCTTCCTGGTCTAGCTCAAGTGAATCAAGCTCTAGTAGCTCAAGGTCTGGTAGCAGTTCATCAAGTTCTTCTTCGGAATCTAGTTCGAGCTCTTCCGAATCTAGCAGCTCTTCTTCTGTTTCTTCAAGTTCGTCAGAAAGCTCATCAAGTAGCTCAACATCTAGTAGTAGTTCAGAATCTAGTTCGAGTTCCTCCGTTTCGAGTAGCAGTTCAGAATCGAGTAGTTCTAAATCGAGTTCATCTAGTAGTTCTTCTGTTTCTAGTTCTTCCTCCTCTTCGTCGCTGTCAAGTAGTTCCAGTAGTAGTTCAGAGAGCAGTAGTTCTAGCAGTAGTTCGGAAAGTAGTAGTTCAAGCTCCTCTTCAGTATCAAGTAGTTCAAGTTCGAGTTCTGAGTCTTCCAGTTCCAGTTCAAGCTCAAGTTCTGTATCTTCTAGCTCCTCTTCCGTATCAAGTAGTTCAAGCAGCAGTTCTATATCATCTAGC